>JAQICO010000089.1 GCA_027858495.1 Spirochaetaceae bacterium | reverse complement strand
GACCCTGGAGGATAAGCGAATTTTATCTCAGAGTTCTTTGATGATGGGGTTCAAAGTTAATAATGAGAATTGCTGAATGGGCGTAACGATTCTGCAACTTTATCCTATTGGATTTATTTTGATAATAGTGATTTATCGGCAGATGAAATTTCCTATTTTGAAGTAGAATCTCCAGAAGGATATTGGTGGAAATTCGAGGATCCTGAGGCCATTGATTATTTCTTTTATGGTGAGGATAAATGTATTGGAGGCTGGTATATGAATTATAATGACTATATTTATTCAAATGGCAGCGTATTGGAGATAGGTCCTCATATCTTCACCATTATGTTAAAAAATGGAAATTCCGACAGTTATACCTTTAATATTCCCGCTCCTGGTTCGGATATTGATGGCTCGATAACTCACGTTTTCACAGAGGATTATATTTATGCCGATACTGCAGCCAGTAATTTTGCAGCACTGCCCTTAAGGGCTGATATTAGTCAGGCAATCTTTGATTCCGAAAACAGCAGATTAACCATTGATTTTTCAATAGACGATGAAATTGTCGCTAATGGTTATTTATGGATATATAATAGTTCCGGGGATCCTATTGGTAATACAGACATCTTTATAGATTATGAAAACAATACCCATGCTGCATATTTAAATTCCGGTGCGGGATTATATAATGATGGAACCCTGAATAGCCTTATCATAAACAATTCTGATATTACAATATATGATGGGTTTTCTTTTGCAGATGTCGCAGAATTACACATTGTATTAACCGATGGTTTCCAGTATCCCGGGCAAATAGCTTACGATTGCCGCTCAATTTCTGAAGTATTTGTTGTACAATAGTTCGTTGAAAATTAATGTCGATTCTTATTTATGGGGATAGTTCTTTAGATTTTATCCGGACTTATAGCGCTCGACTATAATCGTGTTTTTCGATAAACTATATCTGTAGAATACCTCTAAAACTCAGTTCCAGGAGCAATCCATGGCAGACAAGAAAACCCGTTTTTACAAACGCTATGCAGGCCACTCCGGCATCGGAGAGCTCATGGAAGACCTGGGGAAAGCCATGGCTTCAGGAGATATGCTCATGCTTGGGGGAGGCAATCCCGCCAGTATCCCTGAAGTTAACCAGCTATGGAATGATCGCCTGGCCGAGATGGTCAAAGAGGGCGATGAACTGGCCCGTGCCCTGGGCAACTACGATACTCCCCAGGGGCATCATCTCTTCATGTCTGAGCTGTCGGATTTCCTGAACAGGCATTTCGACTTTAATATCACCGAAAAAAACATCGCCGTAACCAACGGAAGCCAGACGGCCATGTTCAACCTGATGAACCTGCTTGGCGGAACCGGTGAAGACGGAATAATGCGGAAGATTCTCTTTCCCCTGGTACCGGAGTATATCGGATACGCCGACCAGCATCTGGAGCAGGACGCTTTTTTAGCCCTGCGTCCAGAGATGGAGTTCCGGGGAGAACATCGCTTTAAATACCACATCGATTTTAAGGCTCTGGAGCAGGTGAATGTTCCCCTGGGTGCCCTATGTGTTTCCCGGCCCACCAATCCCACGGGTAATGTTCTCAGCGATGATGAGGTGAACCATCTGCAAGATTTTTGTAAGTAACGGGAAATCCCCTTGATCATCGATAACGCCTACGGGGCTCCCTTCCCCCAGATACTCTTTCAGGATATCAAACCCATCTGGGATGAAAATATTATTCTTTCCATGAGTCTGTCTAAAATAGGTCTGCCCTCCACCCGGACGGGCATCATTGTGGCCAAAGAGGAGATCATCCAGGCCATGGCATCGGTCAATGCCATCACCAGTCTATCCACCGGCTCGCTCGGTCAGGTGATTACCTATCCCATGCTCAAGGACGACCGGTTATTGAAGATCAGCCGGGAAGTGGTTAAGCCCTTTTATCAAAAAAAATCCATCAAGGCCCTGGAATGGGTGGATTTTTACCTGAAGGATCTACCCTATAAGGCCCACATTAGTGAAGGGGCCCTGTTCCTATGGCTGTGGTTTACTGAATTGCCCATCACCACGGTGGAGCTCTACCAGCGTTTGAAGAAAAAGAAGGTGCTGGTAATTCCCGGTAAATATTTCTTTTACGGGCTGGAAGAACCCTGGGACCACAGCGATCAATGCATCCGTATTACCTATTCTCAAAGTGAAGAGGTGGTGGAGCAGGGGATAAAAATCATCGCAGAAACTTTGAGAGAGCTGTAATAATTTCTACAATCTCCACGGAACATTCATGGAGAAAATCTACGGCAGACCTACTTCTGGCAGGAGGGCTGGGACAGCCATGTGGTGGATTCGGAGGATGGCAGCCATGTGGACCGGGCGAGTATGGCCATAGAAGCATCCAAGGAATTTCCAGGCTATCCCCCAGGGAGTTATTAAGTCTCTTTTTATTTCTTGACCCCGCCCTGGCCAGCTCTTAAAATCTATGGATAAGGAGCATTCCATGTCGCAATATATCGGGGCCCTGGACCAGGGAACCACCAGCACTCGGTTCATTTTATTTGACCATTCTGGTGAGATTGTCAGCTCAAGCCAAAAAGAACATAGTCAAATCTATCCGAAACCCGGTTGGGTGGAACATAATCCCAAGGAAATATGGCAGAACTGCTGCTTGGTGATTGAAGAGACCCTGACGAAAAGCGGCATAAAAGCAGGGGATATTGCCGCCATGGGTATAACAAACCAGCGGGAGACCACCCTGGCCTGGAACCCAAAAACCGGTGAGCCCTGGTGTAATGCCATCGTATGGCAGGATACCCGTACTCAGGATGTAATGGAAAGACTTAAAGATGATAATAGGGAAGAGGAATTTCGCCGAATCACCGGTCTTCCCCTGGCTAGTTATTTCAGCGCTTCAAAAATTCAGTGGATGTTAAACCATGTCCCCGGACTAAGAGAGGCCGCCCACCGGGGAGAGGTATGTTTCGGTACGGTGGACAGTTTTATTCTTTGGAACCTTTCAGGCGGTACTGAGGGAGGACTCTTTTTAACCGATGTTACCAACGCCAGCCGCACCCTGCTGATGGATTTACATACCCTTCATTGGGATCCCCATTGTCTAGAAACCTTTGAAATACCCGTGGAAACACTTCCCCGGATCCTTCAGAGTATTCCTGGAGAACCCTATGGTTTCAGTACTCCAAATGGGCCCTTCAAAGGCAAGGTAGCTCTCGCCGGAATCCTGGGGGATCAGCAGGCGGCTCTCTTCGGGCAGGCCTGCTTTCATAAGGGTGATTGTAAAAATACCTATGGCACCGGAGCCTTTCTTTTAATGAATACTGGCCAGCAGTCAGTGGTTTCTTCCAAGGGATTAATCACCACTGTGGCCTACCAGCAACAGGGCGAGAAACCCTTTTATGCCCTGGAAGGATCGGTGGCGGTGGCGGGGTCTCTGGTTCAGTGGTTCCGAGATAATCTGGGAATTATTAAAGAATCCCACGAGATCGATTCTCTGGCTGCTTCGGTGGAAGATAACGGCGGGGTGTATTTTGTTCCCGCCTTCAGCGGATTATTTGCACCCCATTGGAAACCCCGTGCCCGGGGAGCGCTGCTTGGATTAACCGGATATGCCACCGCCGCCCATATCGCTCGATCGGTATTAGAGTCCACGGCCTTTCAAAGCCTGGATATCTTTGATGCCATGAGCCTGGACAGCGGAATCTCCCTGAAAGAATTAAGGGTCGACGGGGGTATGACGGTCAGCGAGCTGCTGATGCAGTTCCAGGCTGACCTGCTCAATGTACCTGTCATTCGCCCAAAGATTAGAGAAACCACCGCCCTGGGGGCAGCCTATGCCGCCGGACTTTCAGTGGGCTTTTGGAAGGATCAGCAGGAATTGGCTTTACAGTGGAAGGAAGATTGCCGGTGGACTCCTGCCATGGAGCCCGACTGTAGAAAGGAACATCTTAGGCTTTGGCAAAAGGCCCTAAAACGAACGTTAAACTGGAAGGAGTGATGGGTGAAAATAATTGAAAGAGCTTTAAAAGCCTATTCGACTGAATCGGAAAGCAAAAATGAAAAGGTCACAGTCCTTTTCATTATCAACAGTATGTTGAGCTGTGCTTTTTTAGTTTTTGCGACCATCCGAATTATGTCTGGAAATTATATTGTTGCCATGGGAGAATTGGTTCTTTTTGTTCTTCTGGCGATTAATATTTTTATATTAATTCGCGGTCATTACCGTTTTTGCAGTAATCTAAGCATCGTATTGTTTCTATTGGCTTGTTTTGCTATTTTCATAATACAGGACCATGGCGAATCCAACGATATCTATATTTTTTCCACCTATCTTTTATCTGTAATCTGTGTGACTCCTTTAATGTCCTATCGCCTATGGCAGATGATTGCTGTGGTGGCCATTGGAATTGTTGGGCAGCTGGTAATCTTCATGGCTATTTTTGTTCCTATGGCAAAACTAACCGGTGAAACAGCCATTGGGGGGAAGTTCATAATCTCCATGTTTTTTATGTGTATGGCAAGTTTTTTTGCCATACTGGTTTTCCGATCCCAATTAAATAGTATAGACCGGGCCAGGGATGCCAAGGAAAACAGTGATAAGAATCTTAAGGAATTAAACGCTCTTATAACAGCTATGAAGGGTTCCTACGATATGGGCGAACGACTGCTCGATGCTGCGGAAAAGTCCGGTAGGACCAGTGAAATAGTCTCTTCCAATCTTCAGGATCTTCAAAATATTTCCGTGGATCTTCAAAGATCTTCGGGCAACAGATCTGTGGCC
>JAQICO010000351.1 GCA_027858495.1 Spirochaetaceae bacterium | reverse complement strand
TCGCCCAAATTGAAAAAATCATCAACGATACAATCAATCAAAAAATGCTGAACTATTCTCATGCAAAAAATGAGAACATTGCCATGGCCCATGTTTTAACCGACCGTTATTACGAGAGTGTAATTACAGAACTCAAATTAGAAGACAAGGAACCATTCTTCCATAGACTGTTTTTATCAATCAATAAACAAAATGCCTTTATTATTTTATTCCATAATCAAGAAGACAAAAAGGATTATCAACATGGCCGAATTTATTATGCCATGAGAGATGGGAATATATTGGAAGATCAAATCCATAGAGAAATCGATCTTGAAAAAGAACTATTACCCCAGGAACTATTGCCACGAGGATATTCCTCCATGGTTGTACAAATTCTATTTGTACATACAGATCTCCTTGGCTACATTATTTATGATTATAAAAGAGATCAAGCAGAATTAAATGAGTTTCTGTCCAGAAGTATCAGTGGCACCATAAAATCCTTGGAAACCTCATTTACCCTAAATGAGAATAACAAACGTTTGGAGGAAGAAATTATTCTACGAATTCAATCGGAAAACACCATAAAAGAGCTTCTCAAGGATTTAAAAAATCTTTCGACAAAGGATCAGTTGACAGGGTTAATTAATCGCAGAGGCTTTTTTACCGTGGGAGAACAACAAATTAAACAATATATCCGTAATAAAGAAAATTTTATGGTGATGTACTGCGATATGGATAACCTAAAGGGCATAAATGATAAATACGGCCATAATGAGGGAGATGCTGCGCTGTGTGCTATGGCAGAGATTTTAAAAAAATCCCTTCGAGATTCAGATATAATCGCCCGTCTTGGAGGAGATGAATTTACCGTATTATTAGGAGCTGCAGAACCATCAAATCTAAAGGAGATTGACGCACGTTTACAAAAAAACATTCAACAGAGTAATCAGACATTGAATAAACCCTATAAGATTGATTTCAGCTATGGATTCTGCTCAAGCAAAGACTCCGATTCCCATGAGCTATTTAAGATGATGGAAGCGGCGGATAATCAATTATACAATGTCAAAAAGAAAAAGAAAAAATGGAATCAATTGCAAAAGAGATAAGTAATACTTTAATCTATAGATATGAAGTACTTAGTTCTTTGCGACTGGCCAAGCTCCAGTAACTATCATAATAATATACTCCAGGGGATTGAGTTTTATTGTAAAGGAAAGGGATATTCCCTATTAACCGTTGATATGGGACATTGGGACTCTCTTCTTCAAGAAAACAAAAGTCGTTATCAGCTCTATAGTCTAATAAATCATCACCACTTTCAGGGGATCATAAGTTTCACCGCGGCTATTTCCCGGGATTCCAATATGCAAGATTTTTATGATTTTATTACAGCGCGGACAGATCTGCCTATTGTAAATGTTCTGGGAACTCTCCCCGGTAGCTATTCTATAGTCTTTGATAATAAAACAGCTTTTAGAGATCTTCTTCACCATCTATGCCGGAATCATCAATATACAAATTTTGCTTATCTATCTGGAAGGTTGGTCAACCCAGATGGACAATTCAGGTTGGATTGTATAAAGGAAGTTCTAGGAGAATATAAAATACCCTTGCCTGAAGAGAATATTTTTTATGGAGAATGGACCGTACAATCGGGAATTCAGGGTTACAATATATTAAAGAAAAGGAAGCCAAGAGTCTTGGTCTGTGCCAACGATGAGATGGCTTTAGGTGCCTATCACCAGGCGACCAACGATGGATTAACTATTCCGGAAGATTTGGTTATCACCGGATTTGACAATATAAGTGCTGACGGATTTCATGATCTACCCTTTACTACGGTAAAACAGCCCTTTAGTTATTTGGGAAATCGAGCAGCCCATATGCTGGATAAATTAATACACCGGCAGCAGGTAGATTCTCCGGAAATTTTACCCACTAAACTGATAATTAAAGAGTCCTGTGGCTGCTGGTATGGCATGGATAAAGCCCATGAGTTAGATGAAAACCAAGCGGTTTTAGAGAAGGCCAAGCTCTCCATGAACCAGGCCTTACAAAAAGATATGAAACATCCCCAGGGAAATTTTTTAATACGCTGTTGGAATTCACAGATGCAGGAATTTTTAAAGCATTCTATTTCGGAACAGGAAATAATAAACCTTTTAAATGAATTGAATCTGCAATGGCAAAGAAATTTCAGAAATAAAAAAAGACTGCTCTTTTTGAATCAAAGAATTATCAGATTAGAGAAAATCATCAATGATACAATAAACCAAAGGATGAGAAGTTATAACAATCTTCAAAATGAGAGAATAGCCATGGCTCATATGGAATCGGATTCCTTTAATGAAAAAGTAATAGCCGATCTCTATTTAGAAAACAAAAAAAATACACTTCAGCGGTTATTTTTATCACAGAAAAAGCAAAATGCTTTTATTATACTTTTTAATGATATTGAAGGAAATAAAGATTATATCCATGGGAAACTTTACTTTGCCATGGTTCAAGGGAAAGTCGTAAAAACACAAGATAATAAAGATATATCCCTTGATAAAGATTTATTACCCACAGATATTTGGCCAAAGGATTATTCGTCTCTTTTGATTCAAATTCTCTTTGTTAATGAAGAACTTTTTGGATATATCATTTACGACTACCATGCCGATCAGGCAGAATTGAATGAATTCCTCTGCAGGAGCATCAGCGGAACCCTAAAATCCCTAGAAACGGCAAAAATACTGCAAGAAAATAATCGGCAATTGGAGAATGAAATAACCCTTCGCAAAGAATCGGAGAACAAGATTCGGGAATTATTGGATGAATTAAAAAATCTTTCCATCAAAGATCAACTGACCGGCCTATTCAATCGCCGGGGTTTTTTAACCATGGGGCAACATCAGATTAAGCAGTATATCCGGGATGAAAAGAACTACATGGTAATGTTCTGCGATATGGACGGTTTAAAAAACATCAACGATAATTATGGCCATAAAGCCGGGGATATAGCCATTTGTGCAATGGCCAGGGTATTGGAAAATTCCTTTCGAGGTTCAGATATCATAGCCCGATTTGGAGGAGACGAATTCACCGTGTTACTTGGATCGGCATCACCAAGCGATTTAAAGACCATTGAAAAAAGATTAAAAAACAACCTTAAAAGAATAAATACAGAATTGAATAAACCATATAAGATTGATTTCAGCTACGGCATATGCTCCTATAAAGACTCTGGGAAAAGAGCACTGGAAGAAATTATAGAACTGGCAGACCATGAACTCTACATTGTAAAAAAGGAAAAAAGAAATTAGTTGCACAAGCAATAGGCGATAAACTATTCTTAAGATATGAGGTACTTAGTTCTTTGTGACTGGCCAAGCTCGAGCAACTATCATAATGAAATTATCCAGGGAATTGAAAATTATTGTAAAAAAAAGGGCTTTTCTCTTCTAACCATGTCAGTAGGTTTCTGGGAATCTAATTTCTATTACGAAAAAAGCCGCTATCAACTGTATAATCTGATAAACCATCAGGAATTTGACGGTATAATAAGTTTCAGCGCAACCATCTCCCGCAATTCAAATATAAAGAAATTTTATAATTATATTCGCAGCATGACAGATCTACCTATTGTCCATTTAATTGGTCAAGTACCCGGCAGCCATTCCATCGTCTTTGATAATAAAACTTCCTTTCTAGAACTACTGCATCACCTATGCAGGGATCACGGATATAGGGATTTTGCATATATTTCCGGGGGGCTAAATAATTCCGATGGGGTGTCTAGATTGGAATACGTTAAACAGGTTTTTCAGGAATATAATATTCCCCTACCGGAGGAGAGAATATTCTATGGAGAATGGGATTTACAATCGGGAACGATAGGTTATCATACCCTGAAAGAATTTAATCCAAGGGTTATTATCTGTGCCAATGATTTTATGGCTCTTGGTGTTTACAACGAAGCTCTTAAAGACGGCCTGAATATTCCCAGTGATTTAGTCATCACCGGATACGATAATATCAGTGCCGACGGTTTTCATGACCTCCCCTTTACCACCGTAGAACAACCCTTTAGTGATATGGGAGAACGAGGATCCGTAATGCTGGATAAATTGATACACCATGAAAATGTCGATTATTTGGAAATAATACCG
The DNA here is from genome assembly GCA_027858495.1 of Spirochaetaceae bacterium. Taxonomy (GTDB): domain Bacteria; phylum Spirochaetota; class Spirochaetia; order DSM-2461; family DSM-2461; genus JAQICO01. The sequence goes on along the minus strand of JAQICO010000351.1, from coordinate 5,161 downwards.
ACAAATCTAATTATAAAAGAGTCCTGCGGCTGCTGGTTCCAAGATAATAATCATCAGGAAGAAGAGAGTGTTCAGGAAATACTAAAAGATGCTAAATCATCGATGGATCAAGCTATAATAGATGAAATGGATCATCCGGAAAGGAACCATCTAGTACGCAATTGGAGTAAGCTGGTACAGCAGTTGGTAAAGCAAGACATGTCGGAAAGAAAAATTTTAGGGCTATTCAATAAATTGCTACTTCATTGGCAGCGGAAATTCAGCGATAAGAAAACCCTGATATTTCTAAATCAAAGGATTAGCATTCTTGAAAAAATCATCAACGACCACATAAATCAACATATGCTTAGTTCCGCAAAAAAGAAGAAGGACCAATTGGGACTTGCTCATATTGAATCTGATGCATTTAACGAAAAGGTCATAGTTGATCTAAAACTTGAGCATAAGGGGGATTTGCTTCAGCGTATTTTTCTGTCGGTAGAGAAACTCAGTGCCTATATTATATTATTTAAGGCTCAGGAAGGAAAAAAGGATTTTTCTCAAGGAGAATTATACTTCGCCATGATGCAAGGGGAAATAATTGATACACAGGATTTTCCCGGGATATCCCTGGAAAAGGAACTGCTAACCAAGGATTTATGGCCAAAGGATTTTTCCTCCCTGCTGATTCAAGTATTGTTCGTCCGTGATGAACTTTTTGGTTATATACTATACGATTATCAAGCTGACCAAGCAGATTTAAATGATTATCTATACAGAAGCATCAGCAGAACTCTCAAAGCCTTGGAAACCGCCCACATCCTGCAATACAATAATCAGTGCTTGGAAAAGGAGATTTCCCTTCGAATTGAATCGGAAAAAAATCCAGGAATTATTGAACGAACTTAAAAATCTTTCCATCAAAGATCAACTGACCGGCCTATTCAACCGTCGGGGATTTTTAACCATGGGAGCACATCATATAAAGCAGTATCTCCGTGATAAAAAAAACTACCTGGTAATGTTCTGCGATATGGACGGTTTAAAAAACATCAACGATAATTACGGTCACAAAGAAGGGGATATAGCCATTTGTGCAATGGCTAAGGTATTGGAAGATTCTTTTCGGGATTCCGATATCATTGGCCGCCTGGGCGGGGACGAATTCACAGTATTGCTTGGATCGGCTACACCAGGGGATTTAAACAACATTGAGGAAAGAATAAGAAACAACTTGAACAACAAAAAAAAAGAACTGAATAAACCTTACAAAATAGATGTCAGCTACGGCATGTGCTCCTATGAAGACTCTGGTAAAAGGGAACTTGAAGAAATTATGGAACTGGCGGATCATGAACTTTACATTGCTAAAAAGAAAAAAAAAGGCATTGATGCTTAACATTTATATAAAAATGGAAATAGCTATTCTATAGTGGTGAATTACAGCCGACCCGACCAACCAGGTAAAGAAAATTTTATATTGAATTTAGACCCTTCACAAATATAATCTAACTATATGAATATTCTAATTTTATGTGATTGGCCAGGATCCAGCGACTATCATAATGGAATCATAGGAGGAATAGAAGACTGCTGCAAGCAGATAGGACATAATGTCATCACCTTTGCCATAGGAGTTTGGGCATCGGATATACTTGTACAGAACAGCCGCTACCACCTATATAACCTTATCAATTCAAAGAATATCCATGGGATAATCTGCTTTAGCGCAACCGTTTCCGTAAACTCAGGAATGGATCATTATATTGATTTCCTTAACAGCAAAACCCGTGTACCAATTTTACATTTGTCTGATAAGATCCTTAATAATTACTCCATAGATTTTGACAATGAAATAGCCTTTGAACAACGAATAAGACATCTATGCGATTATCATGAATTTAAAAATTTTGTTTATATTTCAGGAGATCCCACTAATAAAGACGGAATGCTGCGGCTGAAATGTATTCAAAGGGTACTTGAAGAATATCACATTCCCCTGGATGAAGATCATATTTATTACGGAGGCTGGGATATTGAATCTGGAAAAAAAGGTTTCAATCAGCTGATAAAACATAAACCTAAAGTAATAGTATGTGCCAATGATTATTTAGCCTTTGGAGCCTATTCGGAGGCTTTAGCCAAGGGATTTACCATTCCCCATGACCTGGTAATTACCGGATACGATAATATATCCATGGATAATTTCCATGAACTTCCCTTCACCACCATAAAGCAACCCTTTCATTTATTAGGTTACAAGGCCGCAAAAAAGCTGAATTCTATGATTAATTCTGAGAAGATTCCCCATCATCTCACTATTCCAACCAAATTGATTATCAAGGAAAGCTGTGGCTGTGGCAATAAACATTTGGACGAACAGGATGAGGAAATCCCTCAGGTTATTCCTGTGCTGTTGGATCAAGCTCAAGAAAAAATGCTGGAGGCTTATAAAAAGCATTGTCAGGCCCCCGGAAAAAACTATTTGATACGTCAATGGAACGGAATAGTTCAGCAATTATTAAGTTTCAATGTCAAATCGCCACAGATTAGAACGCTTCTAGACCTTATTATCCATGATTTGCAGAACAATACTGAATCTTGTAATTCCCTTAAAGATCTTAACGAGCAAATTCTACAATTGGATAACATTACAATGGATATGGTTTTTCAAAAACAAACCGATGAGAAACAGGAAGAAGATCAAATACTAACCCTCACTCATATCATGTTTGAGATTTACAAAGAACAGGTAATGACCACCCTATCCCTGGAGAAAGCACAAAATAATCTTCGGAATCTTTTTGTGGCCATGCACAATAAAAATGCCTTTATCGTTTTTTACCAGGATAAAGAGAACAACCCTAAGTATAACAAGGGAAAGTTATTCTTTTCCATGAGAAATGGAGAGGTGGATGATCTCTCTTCAAATGATTTATTTGATACCCACAGGGATATTTTACCCCAGGGGTTTTGGCCTGAGGATTCTTTCTCATTTATTGTAAATCCGCTATTTGTAGAAACAGAAATCATAGGCTACATTATTTTCGACTGCAAACACAGGCCTTCTGAACTTAATGAATATGTATCACGTAGTCTCAGCGCCACCTATAGTCAATTTTCCATGGCCGTTGAATTGAATGAAAAAAATCAGCAGATGGCCCAGGAAATTTCCCTGCGGATTGAATCGGAAAATCAAATCCAAAAATTACTGGATGAGTTAAAAAATCTTTCATTGAAAGATCAACTCACCGGTCTTTATAATCGAAGGGGTTTTTTAACCGTGGGAGAGCCCCAGATAAAACAATTCCTTCGTGAGAAAACAGATTTTTTGGTGATGTTCTGTGATATGGATGACTTAAAAGGAATCAATGACAACTATGGGCATAAAGAGGGAGATCTTGCTATTAGTTCCATGGCCCAGGTTCTTCAGAAGTCCCTGAGAGACTCAGACATAATCGCCCGTCTGGGAGGGGATGAATTCACTGTATTATTAGGAATGGCATCTCCCATTAATCTTGAAGTAATTGAAAAGAGAATTAAAACCAATCTTTTGGAAATTAATCAACAATTAAATAAACCATATAAAATAGATTTCAGCTATGGTTTCTGTTCCAATAAAGAATCAGGATTCGATGAACTTTCAAAAATGATGGAGATGGCCGACCACGAATTGTATATCGCTAAAAAAAGAAAAAAGGCTTAAAAAAATCCTCCAGTTGTCACAAGCAAAATTATGATGTGTCTAATTGGGTAAAACAATCTGGAGGAAACTATGTTTTCAAGAATCACCCATCTGCCCTTAGGGGTAATGGCATTCTGCCTGATCATCAATATTCTTATTGCGTCTCTTTGGTACCAACCCTTTATGCTGGGTAAAGCCTGGCAAAATTTTACCGGCCAGCCCATTGACGGCCCGCCCAATCCAGCTAAATTAATTCCAGCGATCCTGGGTACGGTGGTCTATATTTTTACCCTGGCAATACTTTTTCAATTAATAGGAATAGACAGCCTGGGTAAGGGGCTGCTCTTTACAGGATTTATATGCCTTGGAATCATCGCGGCGGTGGCTATTCCTATTCATCTTTATGACGGCTTTCCTCTAAAGCAGTTTATTATAAACTTTGGACTAACCCTGGTAAATTTTCTAATCAATGGAGCTCTTTTAGGAAGATTCAGTTAATCCTGAAGGAATTGCCAGACTCTCTCCTGGGGAAAGGCCTTCTTTAATAGGGGCTGTTCCCCATAGAGTTTTGTAAGTTCATCCAACTGGTTTAATTCCTGATGGCTTTTCAGAATTTTTTGATCGTCGCTTTTATAGAGCAGCCGTTGGGGATTCAGCCTGCCCCGGTCAATGGCGTGGCGAATACGTCTTCGGCATTGGCATTTAGCCTCAGGATTCAGCTGGCCGCAGTTTTCCTTTAAAAAGCTACCCACTCTTTCCCGGCCGCGGGATAATTTTTTTCGATAATTTACCTGACTGATATTGCAATATTCAGCGGCAAGTTCCGAAGAGATTTCCAAAATATTTCCCAGTACAAAGACTATCCGGTCCCGGGGAGAAAGGCATTGCAGAATAGCGGTGGTGCAGCCGATTTTTATCTCCTCAACGTAAATCTTCTCTTCCACGGGGCTAAGCCCCAGTTCTCCCTGATAGGGCGTATAGTTATTCATATCCTCTTCAACATCCTGCCAATCAAGGGAGAGCGCTCTGCTTTTTCGGTTTATCAGATGATTTACTGCAATCCGGTAGATCCATGTGGAGACCTTGGAGTCTCCCCGGAAGGTGTCCCATGCTCTGGTTACTCTCTCTAGAATTTCCTGAAGGGCATCTTCGGCATCCATGGGATTAAGCAGCATCTTTAAAGATAGATTGTATAACCAGTCCCAATTGTCCTGTAAAACCTGATTAAGCTTTTCTTTTTCCATAGGAAACTCCCCTAGATATAATACTCTCTATGGGAAGTTTGTGCAGATAAATCTATAAAGTCCTTATTGGCTCTCTCAATGTTCCCAAGCTCTGACAAAACTTTTTTATATATTCACTTTTTCCTGAAGCATCACAGGGGGGCTCGGGCAATATAGGGCTAAGGAGTGCCCCATGGAAATACCCTATTGCCCTAATCCCAAATGCAAATACCATCATGGAGAGAGGCCCCAACATTGGTTCTGGAAAAAGGGC
>JAQICO010000173.1 GCA_027858495.1 Spirochaetaceae bacterium | reverse complement strand
GTGAATAGATATCATATAATGTGCCAAACATAACTACAAAACGAAATTCGACTTTCAAAGAGTCAAAAATCAGTAAAAAAATATTGATTAAAAGTTGACCCTTACTTTATACTGCCTTTGTATAAAAAAAAATCCAATTAAGTAATATTTTTAGGAGGTTACATGGGCACTGTTGTAGAAGAAGACCTGAAGATGTCCGATCAGCTGGTGGCCTTTGTCGAGGACTGGAAATCGAATCCTGGTAATTTAATCATGGTTCTTCACCGGGTTCAGGAAGAATTCGGTTACATCCCCCGTCATATCGCCATTGAATTAACCACAATGCTAGACATTCCCCTAGCCAAAATTTATGGTGTTATCACTTTTTATCAGTTCTTTAAACTGAAAAAGCCAGGTAAACACACATTACAGGTATGCATGGGTACAGCCTGTTATCTAAAGGGTGGTGCAGACCTGATTCAGGAGATCGAAAATCTCATTGGAGTAGGGGTAAATCAAACCACCGAAGATGAACAGTTTTCTCTAGAATCTGTCCGTTGTGTAGGTTGTTGCGGACTGGCCCCGGTATTGGTGGTAGGCAAGGAAGTATACGGTAAGCTGAACGCAGATAAGCTTCCTGGAATTCTGGCAAAATACCGCGACTAACCATGCATTATACCCTCTGTGACAGTATTTTGGATTTGGTTCAAAATTCCTGGGAAGCCGGTGCAGAAACTATCGAGCTTAGGCTGATGGAATCTGCACAACGATTGGACTTTATATTAAAGGACAACGGCTGCGGCATGACCCAAGAGGAATTAAAAAGGGTAATAGATCCCTTTTATACCGACGGAATCAAACACAGGGAACGTAAGGTGGGATTAGGACTGCCCTTTCTTCAGCAGATGTTGGAGATCACCGGGGAATCCTTGGATATCTCATCGGTAAAGGGTGAAGGAACCCTATTAAAGGCTTCCTTCAATTTGGAACATATGGACACATCCCCCGTGGGTGATATTCCTTCTTTGTTCCTCCAGGCCTTTACCATGGACGGACCTTATCAAATGATCATAGAGAGAGAAAAACAAGGCATGGACTATCGATTGGACCGGCATGAATTGATCGAGGTCCTGGGTGATTTTAACCAGGCTCAGACCATGGTTCTTCTAAGGGATTTTATTTCTTCCCAGGAAGATGAAGCCTAACCGGTATCGCTAAAAAAATACGTGTTGAAGGAGTTTACATAGGGCTAAAATGACTCTAGATCAACTCAGGAAACTGAGAGAGTCCCAGAAACAGGGGATGAGTCACCGAAACACAGAAGGTAAGGAGACCACGGTCATCGTGGGTATGGGTACCTGCGGAATTGCCGCGGGAGCCAGGGAAGTACTCAATACCATTCTGGATAAGATAAACGATAAGGGCATACAGGATATTCTGGTAAAACAGACTGGATGTATGGGCCTGTGTTACGCAGAACCCACCGTGGAGGTTCGAGCTCCCGGAATGCCCGATACTATCTACGGTAACGTGGATGCCAAGGTGGCCACTGATATAGTGGAGATCCATCTGGTTGGAAAAAAACTGGTGGACGGACATGTCTTTGACAAACCCGCTCCGGACATCAATAAGCAGTAGGAGATAATCATGGCAATAAAAAACTATGTAATGGTATGTGGTGGAACTGGCTGTGAGTCCTCCCATGCCAGCGAAATTTATAAAAACCTTCTCTATGAAGTGGAGGCCCAGGGTTTAAAGGATGATGTTCAGGTTCTCAAAACCGGTTGTTTCGGTTTCTGTGAAAAGGGACCCATCGTAAAGATACTTCCCGACGAGAACTTCTATGTGGAAGTAAAACCGGAAGATGCCAAAGAAATAGTGGCAGAAAATCTGCTTAAAGGACGAGTGGTTGAACGTCTGCAGTATAAAGACGAATCCACCATTGGCGGAGACAAGACTGATATTAAATTTTATCACAAGCAGCTGCGTATCGTATTGAGAAACTGCGGTACCATTAATCCCGAAGAAATTAACGATTACATCGCCCGAGACGGTTACGCCGCCTTGGAAAAAGCACTCTTTGAAATGAGTCCTGAAGATGTGATTGAAGAACTAAAGAAATCTGCCCTCCGTGGTCGCGGTGGTGCGGGTTTCCCCGCTTGGATGAAGTGGAACTTTACCCGACAGAGGGATAATGAAGAAAAATATGTGGTGTGTAATGCCGATGAGGGAGACCCCGGTGCCTACATGGACCGTTCCGTTCTGGAAGGTGACCCCCATTCCGTATTGGAAGCCATGACCATCGCTGGTAAAACCGTTGGAGCCAACCTGGGTATTATTTATATTCGTGCAGAATATCCCCTGGCCATCGAACGACTGGAAATTGCCATGGAGCAAGCCCGTGAAGTGGGCCTTCTGGGTAAGGATATCCTGGGTTCCGGTTTTGATTTTGATATCGAAGTGAGACTGGGTGCCGGAGCCTTCGTTTGTGGTGAAGAGACTGCTCTGCTGCAATCTGTTGAAGGAAGCCGGGGTATGCCCGTTCCCAAACCACCGTTCCCAGCAGTGGAAGGGCTTTTCAAGAAACCCACGGTGATCAACAACGTGGAAACCTTCGCTAACATTCCCGTTATCCTAAATAAGGGCGGAGAATGGTTCAGCCAGTTTGGTACCGAAGGCTCCAAGGGAACCAAGGTATTTGCCCTGACCGGTAAGATTCAGAATTCCGGTTTGGTTGAAGTTCCCATGGGAACTTCCCTGCGGGAGATCATCTACGATATCGGTGGTGGAATCCCTAATGGTAAGAAGTTTAAGGCAGTTCAGACCGGTGGACCCTCCGGCGGTATGATTACGGCGGAACATCTGGATACTCCCATCGACTTTGACAACCTGATTAAGATCGGTTCCATGATGGGTTCCGGTGGTATGATTGTAATGGATGAAGACGATTGTATCGTCGATGTAACTAAATTCTATATGGAATTTTGTGTAGAAGAGTCCTGCGGTAAATGTGCTCCCTGTAGAATCGGTACCCGAAAGATCTTGGATATTCTTGAGAATATTACCACAGGTAAGGGTAAACCCGAGGATCTCGACACCATGACTCGGATTGCCCATGCCATGACCAAGGCATCTCTTTGTATGCTGGGTGGTTCTGCAGGTAATCCCGTTTTATCATCCATTAAGAATTTTCCAGAGGAATATAAAGCACACATTGAAGATCAGTCCTGTCCCTCAGGTAAATGTAAAGCACTGGTAAAATACGAAATCATCGCCGAGAAATGTATCGGCTGTACCGTATGTGCTAGAAAGTGTCCTGTAAACTGTATCGTTGGGGAGAAAAAGAAACCCCATGTGATCACTCAGGATGCCTGTATTAAGTGTGGAGCCTGTTACGATGGCTGTAAGTTCGATGCCATTAAGGTATCCTAAGTAAAAGGAGTAAAACAGTGGCAACTGTAAATATAAAGATCAATGGTAACCCCCTGGAAATAGAACAGGAAACCTCCATCTTAAAAGCTGCCCAGAAGATGGGCATCAAAATACCCGCACTGTGTACCCACAGCGACCTGGAACCCTGGGCCGCCTGTGGCCTCTGCGTGGTAAAAGTAAAAACACCTCGGGGCATCTCACCTAAATTGGTTAGAGCCTGTGCTACCAAAGTAGAAGAGGGTATGGATTATATCACCAGTGATATGGAACTCTGTGAAGTACGAAAGACCGTACTTGAACTGATTCTTTCCAACCACCCCGACGATTGTCTGGCCTGTGGTAGAAATGGCACCTGTGAATTACAGCAAATCACAGCGGATTTTGGTATACGAGAAAGAAGCTTTCATAAAAATTTAAAGGAATATCCTAAGGATAAGTCCACCTGTTCTCTGGTTTTTGACCCCAGCAAATGTATTAACTGTGGCCGATGTGCCCAAGTTTGTCAGCAGTTGCAGGGCGTTTGGGCTCTGGAATTTATCAACCGTGGTTTGGATACCATTATCAAGCCCGCCGGTGATATCCTGCTCAATGAAAGCCCATGTGTTAAATGTGGTCAGTGTTCTGCCCATTGTCCTGTAGGTGCCATCTATGAAAGAGATGAAACACAGATTCTGCTGGATGTTATCGCCAATGATAAAAAACATGTTGCAGTACAGATTGCTCCGGCGGTACGTGTGGCCATTGGAGAAGAATTCGGTCTAGAACCCGGTACGATAAGTACAGGTAAACTCTACGCTGCTCTTCGTCAGATCGGCTGTGATTCAGTCTTCGATACCAACTTTGCTGCGGACCTAACCATTATGGAAGAGGGAACCGAGCTGGTGAATCGATTGACCAAGGGGGGAGCACTACCTCAGTTCACCTCCTGCTGTCCCGCTTGGACCGATTATATGGAGAAATTCGCTCCGGATATGATACCCATGTTCTCCACCGCCAAGTCTCCCCAGCAGATGCAGGGAGCTATTACAAAGACCTATTTTGCCGAGAAAAAGGGTGTGGATCCCGCTGATATTTTTAGTGTTTCCATCATGCCATGTACGGCGAAAAAGTATGAAATCACCCGGGATGACAACATGGCTGCCTCAGGTCATAAAGATGTAGACCTAGTGCTTACAACCCGTGAACTAGGACGTCTTCTCAGAAGATCCGGTGTGGATTTTAACCGTCTGGATGAAGAAAAGGCTGACAGTCCCATCGGAATGTATTCCGGTGCTGCCACCATCTTCGGTGTAACCGGTGGTGTAATGGAAGCGGCAGTAAGAACAGCCCATGTACTGGTGACCGGAGAAGAGTTAAAAGATGTAAACGTCACCCCCGTTCGTGGTATGGACGGAGTTAAAGTGGGTGAAGTGGACATGGGAGGAACCGTTGTTAAGGTTGCCGTAGCCCATGGTCTGGTAAACATCGAAAAGGTTTTGGATCAGGTTAGAGAAGCCAAGAAAACCGGCGCAGAAATGCCCTACCACTTTATTGAGGTAATGGCCTGCCGTGGTGGTTGTATCGCCGGTGGTGGTCAGCCCTATGGAACCACCGATGATATTCGTAACAAAAGAATTGCCGGAATCTACAAAGATGATAAAAAGTCCACCGTAAGGTGTTCTCATCAGAATCCTGAGATTACCGAGATTTACAAGGACTTCTTGGGTGAGCCCTGTGGGCATTTGTCTCATGAGTTGTTGCATACTACTTATCAGGAGCGAACGATCTACAAGAAATAAATGCAAAGGCGGATCTATCTTCCTGAGCTTCGTTGTCAGCGTTCTTCAAAATGCTCATGTACATGTTGTACACTGCGCTTTTGAAGAACGCTTCCGCCTCGCTCAGAAAGAGATCTCCGCCTTTGCCAGGCCTGCCAGGCTAGGAAAACTTTGCTTGGCTTGCCGAGGCTCTTTCTTGCCTGGCTATTGAGATAATTTTTCTATATCTGCTAAATCCTGCAGTCTCCCACTGGCTTTTTTGTTCGTTATTAAATGCTCTTTATCTATGAGGTTTACAGATAGGTCATCGAGTTTTATTTTACTAGAACTTTTCCATGCATCATTAAACAGAACGCCGTCTATGGAGGTTAATAGATTAATACGTAGTGGCGGGTATCCTAACTGAATAACTTGGTCTTCTTCAATTAAATCATCCATGGTAATTTCCAGGGATTTAAAACCAAAATCTTTTAAGCATTTTAGAATTTTAGCGGCATTTTCTTTGCTCGCCTCTAAATAAAAATCAATATCACCAGTGGATCTAGGTTGGTCATAAAAGGCCATGGCATAGCCGCCTACCAACAGGTATTTTACGTTATTTTCGTTTAATAATTTTATAAACTCTTTGAAGTCTTTGGGGATATTCACCATAGAATTGCCTTCTTAAAAATTCCACAGCATTCCATCTTTCTTCGGTGGATTGTTGAAGCCAATAGTCCCGATCTTCTGTATCTTGGCTGTGAAGATTTTTTTTATGAACTACTTTAGTAATCATATATGTATAAATTATATTCTATTTTTATACATTAGTACAGCTTTTCAATATATGTCAGCAAATTGAAACATAAGAATCACCTTGACATTGAAATGCATATACACTAAAGTGACTTTATTGATAATGCACTTATGGAGGCGCTGCTATGCAATGGAATTGGTTATGGGTTTTTATTGCCGGAATGGTTGCCAGTTTTATAAACACCTTTGCCGGTGGTGGTTCTCTGATCACCCTGCCTTTTTTAATGTTCCTGGGTCTTCCTGCTTCGTTGGCCAACGGCACCAATAAGATTGGTTTAATGGCTGGTACTTCCACCGCCATGGTCAACTTCACAAGAAAAAAAATACTCCATTGGCGCGATGTTCTCTATGTGGCGCCCTTCGGTATGGCCGGGGGGATTCTGGGTTACTTGTTCTCCATAAATCTTTCGGAATCTCTATACCGTATATTGCTGTCCTGTGTGATGATTATGGTGCTTGTTCTCATATTAGTTAGACCTCAACGTTTTATGAAACAGAAAGAACGGGATCCAAAGGTTGAGCAGATCATGATGATGGTTGCCTTTTTTCTCATTGGTTTTTATGGGGGATTTATCCAGGCCGGTATGGGTTATTTGGTGATTCTTGCCTTAAGTTTTATCGGCGATATGGATTTGGTAAAGATCAGCGGATATAAAGCTACCATGGGTTTTGTAATCGTCTTTTTTTCTGCTTGGGTATTTATCTTTAACGGTAAAATTGACTGGCCCTTGGCGGTTTTTTTAGCTGCCGGGAATGCTCTTGGGGCTTTTATCGGTTCTCATATTGCCATGAAGGGGGGAGAGAAGGTGATTCGTCCTATCCTTGCGGTGGTGGTTTCTCTTATGGCGGTTAAATTATCTGGGTTGCATGAGATTCTTTTCCCCCGGTTGTTCGGGTAGATCTGTTCTTTGGCAAATTAATTTACTTCTCCTTTCGTTTTAAAAATACCAACTTGCTTACCGATGAAGAAGGGAATATACTCTATGACGTGGAGACAACCCCCTTGGGCGATCAGGAAGATAAGAACCTCTTTTATACTGGAAAGCAATGGGACAGCCGCCTCACTCCTTCGCATAATCCCACAGCTGCAAGCTTTGCGCA
>JAQICO010000026.1 GCA_027858495.1 Spirochaetaceae bacterium | reverse complement strand
ATAATATATCTTATTCTCTTTTCTATTAATAAAGTGGTTGGAATCCTTGACCCAGGTACTTCTTTTAGGGGCTATTTTATTCTGGTTATAATCAGAAATATTCTTTTGATTTTAAAAGTTTTCGGTCGAATAAAAAAATTTACCGGCTATTTAACATCCATATTTTCAAAACCAGCACAAACCGTGGTTATAAGCTTTATCATTGTAATTATTGTTGGCACCCTCCTATTGATGATGCCCTTTATGAATGTATCAGGTCATATTAGCCACATCGATGCACTCTTCACAGTGACCTCGGCGGTTTGTGTAACGGGATTAATAGTGGTGGACACATCAACGTATTTCACCTTTTGGGGACAACTGACCATTCTAATTCTAATACAAATAGGTGGATTAGGTATAATGCTCCTCTCCTATTTTTTGATATTTGCCTTTCGAAGAGCAGTTAGTCTGAAGGATAGAAAACTATTGAGTTTTATGCTTAACCAATCGGATATGAGCGGCATTATTAAAAGTGTGAAACGTATAATTTTTTTAACATTGTTTATAGAATTAACTGGAGCGCTGATGCTTCTTCCTATATTTTTAAATTCTGACCTAAATTTTTCTACTGCTTTATTTTACAGCCTCTTCCACGGTGTTTCTGCCTTTTGTAATGCGGGCTTTGCCCTTTACCCAGATAGTCTTACTCCCTTTAGGGGGAATTTACCCTTCAATATAATTATTGCAGGATTAATAATAGCAGGAGGAATCAGTTTCATCGTATTAACAGATCTTTCTAAAGGAATATCAGGGCTTTTTAAAAAAAGAAAAATGAATTTATCCATTAATTCCAAGGTTGTTCTTAGATTCTCCTTGCTTCTAACCTTTATATCCATGTTATTTATCTACAAACTGGAACATTTAAATGAACTTATTAATTTAAGTACAGGAGAACAATACCTATCTGCCTTCTTTCAAGCTGTCACTCTAAGAACCGCAGGCTTTAATACCATCTCCTTTGAACATCTCAGGAGCTCAACGCTATTTTTAATGATTGGTTTTATGTTTATCGGTGGGGCAGCCGGAAGTACAGCCGGGGGAATAAAGGTGAATACCCTGGGAGTCGTTTGGGCCTATATCCAATCCTTCAGAAAGGGCCATGATGACTTGTTACTCTACAAACACCAGATATCAAAAAATCAAATATTACAGGCTTTCACTGTAATCACATTTGGTTTATCTTCCATATTCCTATTCACCTTCATTCTGATCATTGTTGAAGAGAATCAACCTATAAAAATTTTATTTGAGGCTGTATCAGCCTTTGCAACCGTTGGATTATCCACCGGAATTACCTCAAGTTTTAGTCTTGTGGGGAAACTGTGCCTCATCATTCTAATGTTCATTGGAAGAATAGGGCCATTAACTCTACTGACTGCATCATCCACCGGGGAAAGGGTATCCAATATATCCTACCCTGAAGCTACTTTATTAATTGGATAGGAGAAGAATATGAATAAAATATTTGCCGTTATCGGGTTAGGAATCTATGGAAGAACCATTTGTGAAATTCTTACAGATAAGGGGGGGGAAGTAATAGCAATAGATAATACAGTGGAGCAAATAAACAGGGTGAAAGACTTTGTTTCCCAGGCTATTTTATTGGACTCAACCGATGAAGATGCCCTGACAGATGCGCCCTTCGATCAAGTTGACGTTGCCATTATTGCCATAGGAGATAATATTGAAGCGAGTATATTAACCACCACCCTGTTAAAACAGCTTGGTGTCCCATATATTGTAGCCAGAGCAGTGAATAAAACCCATTATAAAGTACTAAAGCAGGTTGGTGCAAACGAAGTTATCAACATTGAAGAAGACCAGGGAATGAGATTAGCGTTAAATCTTATTGCACCATCCATCATGGAAAAAGTTCAGCTGTCAAAAACCATTATAATTTCAGAGTTACTTTTACCCAAAAAATATATCAATCAGAAATTATCAGCTTTGGATTTAAAAAAACAATTTCAATTAGGCCTTACAGCACTTAGAAGAAATAATCTCACCCTGGATGCAGAAGGCGGCACCCTGAGAAATGAAGCTCTACTATTTCCAGAAGAAGATGATAAATTATTGGAAGGCGATATCTTGATAATGGTTGGCCAGGAAGAAAAAATTGAAGAATTTCAACAAAACGGTGAATTATGAGCATATTAGTTATTCCTAAAAAGCGTTTATGGATATCTCTTTTTATCATTTTGCTGTCAACGGTTTCAATATTATTTATAGGCATCAACCAGCAGCAGGGAGATGAGTTAAACCTAAAAATAGATGTGGAAAACCTGCTATTCTGGGGAATAATTACCTTTCTTATACAACTATGGGTAGGATTATCTCTATTGATAAAAAACAAGAGTATCAAGGGCGATTTAGAAAAAATATCCCACTTTGATGACATTACTCACCCCAAGGTAAAAAAGATTTTCAAAGGTCTTGGGGAATTGGGATTGGGAATCGAAAAAATATTGGAAGAACAAAATAACCTGGTGGTCCTTCGAACCAATAGAATTATAGCTTTGAACAGTTTAATCCAAATGTTATGTGAAGATAATAAGCTTTCCATATTGATTACAGATATTACCGGAGCAGCCGTGGGAATTAGCGATTCTTTATATGAAAAGTTACAAAAGGAAACCAAAGAAAACAGTTGGATGAATTTCGCTGAGATTAGACCGGATATAAACTTTTCTGAAGTGATGACACATCTAGAAAAGTTAAAGACCCCTTGGTCAAGCGACGCTTACCCCGGAGTGTTGTGTACTCCCGTGTTAGATAAATTGGGAACACTCCACTTCTGCATATGGAATTTAGAGAAAGATCAATTGACCAAACATTTTAAAGAACGTAGAGCGGAAAATAAACCTAAAAAAGGTAAAAAGGGATGGACGAAAATGATGGAACTCCTTCCAAATAAAAAGAAGGAAAGGAATTCCACCGAATAAATTTCTTTTTATTCGCCCAGGTTTAATTCCTGCCACTGATACAACGGTCTATTTAATATTACAATTTCGATCCTTCTATTTTTTGCCCGGTTCTCAGCGGTATCGTTACTGCTGACGGGTCGCCATTCTCCAAAAGAAACGGCCACCAAACGTTGAGGTTCAATACCCGCTTGTTCTTGGAAATAACGAGTTACATTTACAGCCCTAGCGGCTCCTAATTCCCAGGAAGTGGGATATTGGACCGTATCTGGTCCGGTGGCAGTATGTCCCTCAACTCTAATAATCTTATCGGGAAAATACTTAAAGATCGATGCGATATTCATCAAGACTTCCTTATTTTCCTCACGTATATCCGCTTGGTTAGGCTGAAAGAGTATAGTATTTTTTATATGGAGGATCACCATTCCATTATAAGTAAATATGTCTACTTCACCCCGTTCAATTTCTTCTGCTAAATCACTTCTAATTTCAAGAAGAGCTTGATCCATAAGGGCTTGTTTATCTTCCACCATTTGGCTAAGAGATTCATAGTTTCCAGTGATTCTATTGAGCTGTCCCTTTAGAAATTCCCTTTCCGATTTTAAGAGATTCATTTGTTCTACATCCATTGAATTTTCATTCTCAAGATTTTGAAGTTGGCTATCCAATGAGGAGATTTCCTCAAATAGCTCACCGATGATACGGTCCTGGTCCATTAATCGGGAATCATAGGGGTCGGAACCCATAGGTAGTCCCTCTTGACTTTTACAAGCTGATAAGACAATAAAAAGTACCATACTGAAAAGAATTAGCTTTTTCATAATAAAGCCTCCATTTGAATTTAAATTAAGTCTTACAAGTCATAAAGACAAGATAATAATTAACAAATATTCTTTTGCTTGGATGGAGTTAATCTAACCACTTTTCAATTTTAAACTGTGCGGTATTTTCTACAATATCCACCGATTTTACAGAGAGTATAACCATGGAATTTAATTCTTTTTTCTGCTTCATAGGAATTCGAGTTTCCAAGGCTAGACTGGGGATGACAAAGTGTCCTTGCCGTTCATTTTGATCACCCAACACCGCTTCGGCCTGCCAATTGGGTTGCTCTTGAAGATAAATCAGCTTCCAATGAATATTGGACTGCCGTTCAGCCACGGTCACCTGGGTGGCCTGAGCTTCAAAGAGAGCTAAGGCCATGGTCAGCTCATCCTCATCCATGGGCTTTTCGCCCTTTAGATGCCGTCGAAGCTGCTGCATCACCAAAAGATCGGAATAACGCCTGAGAGGACTGGTTGCCCGGGTATACACATCCAGCCCTAGCCCGCTATGTCTGCCGGGAGCCAGAGAAACCCGACTGCGCTGCATCAATTTGCGGCAGGCAAGCATATCAGATAAATGCTTTCCCTGAGGTGGTGGATTATCGGGAGAAGGTTGGGACGCATAGGGGATGGAAATCTTCTGCTTCAAGCAAAATGAAGCGACCCAGCCTCCAGTGAGCATCATGGCATTGGCCACCATTTCACGGCTGTCCAATGAGGGTAAGGCAGTTATGTGGATTTTTCCTTTTTCATCTACTCGTGTTTTCACTTCGGGCATTTGAATTTGCAGAGCCCCTTGTTCGATACGATATTTTTGAAAGGCAGACATTAATTGAAACATCTCTTTATAGGGGCTTTGATCCATAAATTCATGACATTTTTGGTAGGATATTCTTTTTACCTTGATCCAGCTGAGCATCATATCGCCCTGTTCCACCTGGCCCGATTCATTGAGCTTAAAACGAAAACTGACGGCGGGTGAGCCTTCTTCCCGAAGGCCTAGAGCTAAATTTTCTGTGACCTCCTGGGGCAGCATTGGAATAGTTCCCTCGGGAAGATATAAATTTGCGGCCCGCTGTTGAGCCGCCAAATCGGCTTTAGAACCCGGACTAACCACCGCAGCGGCATCGGCTATATGTACCCAGAAATACTCTCCGTCCCAGGCGATGGCATCATCGGGATCTCGGCTGCCTTCATCGTCAATGGCATAACTCAGTGTATGGGTAAGATCTATTCGCTCTTCTTGGGGAAGGGGCTCCATGGGGAATTGTGGTGCAGAAAGGTCTAACTGGCTTCGCAGGGGAAAGGGATTCCATCGAGGTTCCACAATACCCCATTTTAACAGAAGTCTATGGGCATTCTGAGGAGTCTGCTCTTTTTTAAGTTGCTTTAAGATGGCGGATTTTTTTTGCAGTCCCAGGGCCTGCTGCTTCAATTCGTCTAAAAAGACCTGATCTTCCTGGATAAACTCCTCTTTGGCCAGTCGGGCTTTAAAACTTTCTAATTTATCCTTGGCTTCCTTCTTTTCCCGGTCAGCCTTTTCCCTGACTTCCCGCTCTTCATGAGTGGACACTTCAATCTTATCAAAGGTACCTTTAAACCAGGGGGTCCGGTTAAGCAGTAAATAGATGGACCAGGCTGACGAAGGGCTGAATTCTCCGTAGATTAATTCTGCTAAATCTTCCGCCAGGGGGGCTTCCCCTTGAAAAAGCTCCCAAGCCTCTTCTGGAGCCCCCTCCATTACTTCTAAATCGGCCAGGGAGTTCAGAGGACCGGGATGAAGCAATGAAATATCTTTGGGCCTTACTTTTTTTGTACCGGACTGCACATTTATGATAATTTTATCCCCATCCATAGATGCTACCTGTGCGGGGCTCTGTTTATATAAAACTAATGCCTTTGGCTGTATCATTTAATTTCCCTTTGTTTTCCTTCCAGAGAGTTGAAGGCCTCTTCCATGACGCTGTAATAGTCCATCCAATTTTTAGGAATTTCTTTTTTAAGCTTTTTTTCCAATAGCAGTGATTTTTCCGCCAGCTCTGTGGCAAATATATTCAATGCACCGCCCTTTAAACTATGGCAGCAACGATGGGCTTCTTCCCTTATACCCTGTTGTAGATTCTCCCTGGCAGAATGGATTAATTCCCGGCCAGATTCAATGAATCCCTGAAGTAATTCATCGGCCAATTCCTTTGCTCCCATTTCTTTTATTAGAGACTGATAATCCAATACCATTGAATTATCCTGCTCCTTTACAGATTCAAAAGATTTACCTAAATCATCTGCACAAAGCCATAATATCAATTTGTCCAACAAGTGCTGCTTACGAATTGGTTTTGCTAAAAAATCATCCATACCGGCCTTAAAACAATTTTCTCGATCCTCTTTAAAGGCGCTGGCGGTCATGGCGATGATGGGTGTTTGACCATATCCAGGTAATTTTCTAATGGCTCTTGCTGCAGTTAATCCATTCATTCCAGGCATATGAACATCCATTAGGATTATATCAAAATCTACTTCCCTACATTTTTCCAGAGCTTCAATTCCATTTTCCACCATTATCAGTTCCACCGGAAGACTGACCAAATGCAGAGCCACCACTTCACGATTTGTAATATAATCCTCGGCCAATAGAATTTTTTTTCCATTGAGCTTTATCAGAGAAGATTGAGCGATTATTTTATTAAAAGATATTACAGGAGCTTTACTGTGAGGCATGGGAAGTAGAAAAGAAAAGGTTGAGCCCTGTCCATAGTGGCTTTGCAGCTCCAGCTCTGAGTCCATCAATAAAAGTAAATCTCTACAAATGGTAATTCCCAAACCGGTCCCTCCGTATTGGCGTTCTATGGAATTATCGGCCTGGGTAAATTCCTGAAATATCAATGCTTGTTTGTCCTCAGGAATTCCTACGCCACTATCTTCCACGGAGAAAAGTATTTCATCCTGATCATCACTACGCAGATGCAGTTGGACGGTTAATCTAATATGCCCCTTGGATGTAAATTTAAAGGCATTGGAAAGCAGATTCCGAAGAATTTGAGCAAGCCGAAAAGAGTCCCCCTGGTAATTCTCATTTAGTTGTTTATCTAGATTCAATTGAAAATCCAGGCCTTTATGCTCAATCTGTAACAGAATAGGATCAATAATGCCATCGAGCATTTGACTCAATGAAAAATCACGTTGATCCAATTCTACCTTATGGGCTTCAATCTTCGATAAATCTAAAAGTTGATTAATCAGAACCATGAGCTTGTCCGATTCATCCACAATTTTTCCTGCAAACCTCTGACAGCTTTGCAGGTCATTGCTGTGTTCAATAACCTCGGAGAAACCAATGATCCCATTTAAAGGGGTACGTATCTCATGACTCATATTGGCCAGAAAAAGACTTTTTGCATGGTTGGCCTGTTCGGCCTCGTTACGGGCCTTCTGTGCATCGTCCCAGGCCTGACGGATTTGCAGTTGGGCCTCCATCTGATCACTTATATCGTTGATTACCCCTTCTATTTTACCCTGATCCCGACTGTAGCGAAGAGAAACTCTAGCCCAGAAGGGTTCTCGGTTGTAGCGGTCCATTTTCATGGAAAAAGTAAGTCCTTCAGGACGATTTTTTTCCATGATTTCAAAACGTAAAGAACTGACAAGACGACTATGGGTGGCAATACGGTTGAGGGTTTCAAGATCATCGACATTGAAGAGATTCAGCATGGCTTTGTTTACATCTTCCATGATGCCAGTTTCAGCATCCATGGAAAACAACCCTACCAGGGCATTTTCAAAAAGGTAGTGGAAGCGCTCTTCAGCCTGATCTTTTTGATCCTCCAGACGGAACATTTCCTCCTGAAGGTTGCGACGTTCGTTTTCCTCAAAGGTTCTTTGTGGCACCGATGAACATCTCCTTTAAGCCAGGCATTTTTCCAGGGTCTCCATGATTTTACTAATAGTAACTGGTTTCGTTAAATAATAATCTGCACCGCTTTGGAATCCCCTATCCAGGTCTTCCCGCTGGGCTCTTGCGCTGAGAAGAATCACAGGGATGTGTCTTGTGGCCGACATAATTCGAAGTCGTCTGAGGGCTTCAAAGCCATCAATTCCAGGCATATTTACATCCATCAATATGGCGTGGGGAATTTTTTCTGCCAGCTCCAAGACCTCTTCTCCGCTGCCTGCCTGAAGAACCTCCAATCCCTTGGAGGCTAACTTGCGTGCAATGTGAACTCTAATGAAATCTTCGTCATCGGCAATGATTACGGTTTTTCCTTGAAAAAAATCCCCCTGGGCCATGTATAACTCCCTAACGGTTGGTTAAAGCTGCGATGGCTGCTCCTAGCAGAGGAGCATCCTCCACCTGAATAATTTCATAATAGCGGCCGTGTTTCTTCACCAGGTATTCATCCAGGTAGCGCTCTACCCTGGCTTTGAATTTATAATAGGCGTAGAAGGTGGTTCCATCCACGGTAAGGCAAACCGGTTTAAGTACATTTTCACCGCACTGGCCTTTGAGAACCAGAGCAGCTAAACTGCCCGCAGTAAGCTTTGCCGCCCGTTCCAACAGGGAATCCAACAGCCAAAAAAGGACTTCCTTATCCTCCGAGGAAGCGGGTTTCATCAGCTCAACGAGCATATTACTTTGATCCTGAGGATTATGCATGTAGTTATCGGCATGCATGGTATTCAGTCCCTTTAGTCCTTTTAATATTTTAGATGCAT
Source organism: Spirochaetaceae bacterium (assembly GCA_027858495.1). Lineage (GTDB taxonomy): Bacteria > Spirochaetota > Spirochaetia > DSM-2461 > DSM-2461 > JAQICO01. The sequence continues at coordinate 9,038 of JAQICO010000026.1, read as the reverse complement.
CAGCAGAAAACAAACCCTTTTCTGCAGCTTCTTTGATAGCCAATTCACAGAGAGGCCCAAAATAGCCGCCGGAACAGGCCTTTTCCAAATGATACTGCCCAGGACATACGGTGGAGCTGTCAAAAGCTTCATCTACCTTGCCCCGGGGAAAATGAGAGAAACTGCCGCATTCGGTGTTGATTATCTGGCTATCAGAACTATGGCTTTGGATTTTTCCGATGTTGCTACTATCCTCTTGGTAACAGCCGTTGATTCCGGTACCTAGGATATAGCCGATATATCCGTCATATTCCCTATCGGGAGTGGAGCTCATTCCGGTCAGCTGAGTAGCCACGGTATCATTTAGCACCACCAGGCGGTGATCGGACTTGAGTCCCTTTTTTTTCAGCATGGCTGAAATATTCTCCTGGATGGATTCTCCCAGAACTTCCCTGGCTTTTATTTCCTTGGTAAACAACGTGGGAATGGCATCTCTGTCGGGAGTGATCTCCGCGGGATAGGAAAAGCAGAAGCCTATGCTATCGGCCTGATCGGCAAAGTCTGCGAAATGGTCTACCAGGATTTCATAGAATTCCTCTTTACTGACCTCCCGATCAAAACCAGGCATGCGGATTTTCTTAAAATTCTCCACCACCGGAGCCCCGTTATCATCAAAGGAAACCAGAGCGGCTCTTAAATTGGTTCCACCGGCATCAAGTACAATGGTTTTTATGTTACGGGGAATATGGGGGTGCCCCTTCACATAGGTGGGAATCATGGCCATGGAGGAATTCTCACCGGATAGACCTTTATTCATCTCACCATGGAATTCTCTGACATAATCATCTAGATCAATGGACTGAAAAAACAGATTTTCCTTCTTTAAATAATTATAGACCTTTTCTTTAACCGACATGAATTCTCCCCTGAAATTTAATAATATTAAGAAGCATTTTTACTTAACTGAATAAAGACGCGCCGGCTCAAGGTTATATTTGATTGATAGCCCCTCTTTAATGTTGCCTCATTGACTTACAAGTATATGATAGGTCATGATGAAGGTCAATGAATCTCCCTGGAGAGAGCCTTTCATTTCTTTGTTTAAAAATGGGGGAAATATTTTATGCTGAAAATAACCCTGCTATGTGTGGGCAAGATCAAAGAAAAAGCGATAAAACTACTGATAGAGGAATATAGTAAGCGCCTTAAGGGCTATTGCAAGCTTTCTATAATTGAACTTGAAGATGAGAAATGCCCGGAAAAACTATCCCAAGGAGAAATGTCCCAGGTGCAGCAGCGAGAAGGCCAACGCATTGCCGCCAAGATCCCCAAGGATTCCCTGGTTATTCCCCTGGTGATTCAAGGAAAACAGCTAAGCTCTCCGGAACTATCCCGAAAAATGGAACAATGGATGAATCAAGGGCAAAGCCATTTGTGCTTTCTCATTGGAGGCTCCCTGGGATTGAGTGAAGAGCTTAGAAGTACTGGAAAATTTCAACTCTCCTTCTCGACCATGACCTTTCCCCACCAGCTGATGAGAGTAATTCTTCTTGAACAGATTTACCGGGCCTTTAGAATAAGCCGAAATGAGCCCTATCATAAATGACTTAAATACCACTGATCCCCTGAATTTTCAAAAAATGAAGTCCATGTCTTGCTATCCCTATTCGATGAATATATGATGTTTTTATGAAAGTACTGATTATGGGTTATGGCCGTATGGGCCGGGAAGTTGAGGCTGTTTGCAAGCAGCGGAACCATGAGATAATCTGCCGTGTGGATAAAAACGGTTTGGGCGACCAAGGAGAACTCACCCTGGAGCTGCTGAAACAGGCCGACGGTGTGGTGGAATTCGCCCTGCCCCAGGGAATAGAAAAATCCATGGAGCTCTATGCTCAGTCCGAAACCCCTGCAGTGGTGGCTACCACAGGCTGGAACGATAAAAAAGAGCAGTTTGCCAAGCTTTTTGAAACCCGTGGAGCCCTGATGCACGGCTCCAATTTCTCCATTGGTGCTCATATGTTTTTTGAACTCACCGCCAGGGCAGCCCAAATGATGGATAAGGTGGAAGCCTACGACATCATGGTAACGGAATATCATCATAAAATGAAAATTGACTCCCCCTCGGGGACGGCCATCACCACGGCCGAACGGATACTGGAAAACTGCAGCCGAAAAAAAAGAAGCAACTACGATCGTATAAACCGTGCCATTGAAGAGGATGAACTTCATGTAGCCTCAGTAAGAGGCGGATATATTCCCGGGACTCACAAGGTCCTGATGGATTCCCTGGCCGATTCCATTGAAATAACCCATCAGGCCAGAAACCGTGGTGGTTTTGCTCTGGGTTCCGTTATGGCTCTGGAATGGCTGCAGGGGAAACAGGGCTTTTTCTCGGTGGATGAATTTATAAGGGAATTGCTGGATAAATCTGAGTTCTAGGTATAACGGGATTTTTCTGCATTATAAACTCAGCAGAAGTTTTTCCATTTCCCCCTTGGCTTAATCCTGATAAATCGCTAAATTATTTGCAATATTAGACGGCTGGATTAAATCCTTTGGTAAGGATACAGTCTAAACCCTACTTTTAGGAGGTACGGATATGTTTAACGGAGTTTTTACAGCCCTGATAACGCCCTTTCATAGGGACGGTTCCATCGATTGGGAAGGACTGAAAAAATTAGTAAAAAAGCAGATTGATCATGGCATATCCGGTCTGGTACCCGTTGGAACCACCGGAGAAAGCCCTACCCTGAGCCATGAAGAAAATCTTCAAGTGGTGGAATGGGTTATTAAGGCGGCAGAAGGAAAGGTTCCAGTGATAGCCGGTACAGGTTCAAACTGTACAGCCGAAGCAATAAGAATGACTCAAAAAGCCAAGGAACTGGGAGCAACGGCTTCTCTTCAGGTGGCACCCTATTATAATAAACCCAATCAAGAAGGACTTTACCGTCACTTTGTCAGCATCGCCGATCAGGTGGATATGCCCTTAGTTGTTTACAATATTAAAGGACGATCGGGTATAAACATTCAAACCGACACATTGATGCGTATGGCCCAGCACCCCAACGTGGTTGCAGTAAAAGAAGCCAGCGGGGATCTATCTCAAATGATGGATGTCATAGGTCAGCGCCCCGAGGGATTTTCAGTCTTATCAGGCGATGATAATTTGACCGTGCCTCTCACATTGATGGGAGGAAACGGAATGATTTCTGTGGTCAGCAACATTATTCCCCAAATCATGGAGGAAATGGTTCAGGCAGCTCTGGCAGGAGATATTTCAAAGGCCAGAGAATTTCACTATAAACTCATGCCCCTATTCAAAGCTATGTCCCTGGATACCAATCCTATCCCCGTGAAAGCAGCCATGGCCGAATTGGGTTATTGTGAAGGTAGCTATCGATTGCCTCTATGTGCGCCCTCCGATGAAATACAACAGAAAATCCGTCAGGTATTAAAGGATTATAAGCTCCTTTGATTCCCCTAAGAACCCTAATATTAGGCCGTCAAGCTTCAGGGAAAAGCCTATGGATAGATAAAATGCTTAAGGGTGAGGATTTACCCGAGCCCCTAGGTTTTTTAAAGGACATCAACACACTTTCGCTTAACCAGGAAGATCAAAACCGCTTTTTCAAAGAAGAAAGACACCGGGACCAATCGGATATTCTGCAATACCAGGACATGGGAACTCTGCTGGGAGATTTTCTTGGCTCTGAATATGTAAAAGAACCTGCAGCCTACGGCAACTATTTAAATATGGAAAACCTGCTGCAGCAGGGTATGGCCTTTTTATCCACCGGAGAAAGGCGTAAGGCCTTTATCCTTCACAGGCTTTTACAAAAACCCCATGTTCTTATTCTGGAAAATCCATCAACCGGTCAGGATAGACAAAGCCGCCTTGATTTAATTCATTTTTTAAGCGATTGTCCCATCCCCTTGATATTATTGCTCTCAAGGAGTTCTGATATTCCCCAAGGGTTTAACTGTGGATTTTTATTGGAAGAATCTCGTTTTAAAGGCCCCTATGAAAAATCGCAACTTCTAGATCTATTTCAGAGACATTCACAGGCGGTGAAGATTCAGGCTCCCCTTCCCCCGCCTCCTCATCCTCATCCTCAGGAGATTCAAAGTAACCAAGAAACAAAAGCTCTTATAGAGTTGAAGGGGGTAAATTTATCCTACTACGTAAAAAGAGTGCTCAATGATATTCACTGGACTGTAAAACCCGGGGAATTTTGGCAGCTCATAGGGCCCAACGGCAGTGGTAAATCCAGTTTATTATCCATGATAAACGGAGATAATCCCCGGGCTTTCGGTCAACCCATCACCCTCTTTGGAAAGATCAAGGGTTCCGGTGAGACTCTTTGGGATCTACGAAAAAAAATGGGACTATTCTCCATGGATCTGCAACAGCATTACCCCGGCAGAGTAACCCTGGCACAGGTAATACTCTCGGGATTCCACGACAGTCTGGGTCTTTATGAAAAACCCTCGGGTTATGAAAAGCTGATGATGAAAGAATGGCTGAATATTCAAGGAATGCATTTTTCCGAGGATCAGCTTTTTAAAGACTTATCTCCAGGAAAACAGCGTTTAATTCTATTAATTCGAGCTTTAGTGAAACATCCTCCTCTGCTTCTTTTAGATGAACCCTTGCTGGATTTGGATGAAAACAACGCAGGATTAATGGCACAATTGATAAATTTAATGGCTGAAGAATCAACCACTGCTTTGATTTTTGTATCCCACAGGGAAGAACCCACCCTTAAAGCCCCACAAATTCTGGAACTTTGTACAGATTCCATGGTAATTATCGGGATAATTCGCAAATCGATTGATGAAAGCAAATAAAAATCCCCCATTGGCTTCTAGACATGAAGGGATAATTCTTGATATAATTCAACTTCATGGGGATTTATGATCTTCATGAAATCCCTTTTTAAAAGCCTGTGGGAGGAATTTTGGCAGTTAAAGATTTAAGGATCAATGAGAATATCAGGGTCAGAGAGGTTCGGCTCATCGATGAAAAAGGTGAACAGAGGGGTGTTGTAGCCACCGAAGTCGCCTTGGAAATGGCCAGAGAAGCCGAAATGGATCTGGTGGAAGTAGCACCTCAAGCAAGGCCTCCGGCCTGTAAAATCCTGAACTACGGAAAATACAAGTACGAACTTGATAAGAAAAACCGTGAAGCCAAGAAGAAACAGGCCCAAGTAAAGCTAAAGGAAGTGCGCATGCAACCTAAGATCGAAAAACACGATCTTGATTTTAAGTCTAAACATGTGCAGGAATTCCTTGGTGAGGGAAACAAGGTCAAGGTTACCATCCGATTCCGCGGTAGAGAGCTTGCTCATACCGAATTAGGTAAAGTAGTCCTTGATAAAGTATTGGAACGATTGGACGAGGGCAGTTACAATGTTGACAACAAACCCGCCATGGAGGGTCGATTTATGTCGATGTTACTCAGTCCCCGTTCGAAAAAAGTATAAGGTGGTTTTTTATGGCTAAGATGAAAACCAGAAAAAGTGCAGCTAAGCGGTTTAAGAAAACCGGTACCGGAAAGTTCAAATATAAGAGCCAGGGTACCCGACATATCTTAACCAAAAAGTCTGCCAAAAGAAAGAGAAAGCTGCGGCATACTGCCGTTATCAGCAAGGCGGAAGTGCCACGTCTGAGAAAGCTTTTACCCTACATGTAAGGAAGGTTTGCAATGCCCAGAGCAGTAGACGGAACTAAAAGAAAGAATCGACGAAAGAAGATTCTGAAAGCCACTAAGGGTTATTGGGGAAGAAGAAGCAAGCTTCACCGTGTTGCCAAAGATGCATTAAGAAAGGCTGGACAGTACTCCTACCGTGACCGTAAGGTACGCAAAAGAGAATTCAGAAAACTCTGGATTGCCAGAATTTCTGCAGCTGTAAGAGAAGAGGGTTTAACCTATTCTCGTTTTATTTTTGGACTTGGTAAAGCAAATATTGATATGAACCGTAAGGTTCTTTCCAATATGGCAGTGGAAGATCCCAAGGCCTTCAAGGCTATTGTAGATCAGGTTAAGGCCGTACTCTAGGTTATTTTAAAGGAGCGTAGACGATGATCAGCCTGGAAAAGATTCAGGAGCTGGATGAAAAAATTCAGGAAGCAGTTACCTTAATTCATACCCTCCGTCAGGAGAAAAAGGATTTACAGGAACAGCTTCGGCAGTGTCAGTCAAGGGTGGAAGAAATAGAACAGTCCCTAAACACAGCCCAAGTGGACCAAAGCCAGATTGAACAGGGAATTCTGGGTGCCCTATCTAAGATAGAGAGCATTCAGGACGAAGTTGAAGCTTCAGAACCGAAAGAAGAAAGTCAACCTGAAATCGAAGAAGAAGTTTCTGCTGCGGAAGAGTCCGGGGAGTGTGAAGAATCTGTCATTGACGAAGAGGAGCCAGAGGTTCAAGAGTCCAATACTCAAGAATCCCAGGAATTCTCCTTCAATAGGGAACCCATGGAAACCCCTGAAAGTGATGAACAGGTCAATCATTCGGAACCTACCAGGAACAGTTCAGAAGATGAGGTGACAATTTTGTCCAACCAACCATCGGAAGACTCTGTAGAAGAAACAAAACATGAAGATTCCGGGTCTGAACAAGACCTGGATATCTTTTAATCACCCATGACCTGCGAAATAAAACTATTGGGAACCAGCTTCACCATTAAAACCGATGAAGACCCGGAATATATGAAGCAGGTCATGTGGTATTTCAAAAAAAAACTACAAGAAACCCAAAACAACGCCAACATTGATGATCCTTTAAAATTAAGTATTCTTACCAGTTTCACCATCATAGACGAATTGATAAAAATCCGTGAAACAAAGCATGGACAGCAAGCAGGTAAGCATAGTAAAATAGAAGCAGATATCGATGATATCACCCATAGGTTGATCGATGAAATCGACCAGGCGTTAACAGATTAAAATTTATGCCTGCGGTGTTCGAGTGTGGATAATTTCTCTTGCGAACAAGACTTTAGAACGGGAATCCTATATGCCTTGAAGTGAATTGCTATCCTTCGGGAGAAACAGGATCTTCAGGAACGGATGCCCACTTGAACACTTTGAGTTCAAGAGTCACATCCACTACGGCACTGCGGGTTTTTTTATTTAAGGATGAAACATGGCTATTGTAACTTCACAGCAATTAAACCAGTATTTTGAAAAATATAAAAATACCGATGTCACCTTTAATAAAGAAGTTATTAAAAGTTTTGGATTATTACCCAAATCTGTTTTCATAAAACATAGAACAGGTCATATTCCATGTGTAATTTATTCATCATCCATGACCTCTGCCAAGGTTTTAGCAAACCTTGATGAAAAAAGTATTCAGGAAATTAATGAGCAGGGGAATAATGTATCTCTCCGTTACAGCTTTGTTAACCGCGATAAAAACGACCCAATGAATTTTTTTGTACCAGGAAGAGTATTAGGTATAAATAAGTACAAGGACAACCCAAATCTTTTTTTCTTAAATATTCAATTTACTCAACGCCCCCCCAATGATTTAGTTCTCATTCTAGGAACTACTCTGGATGCCGTAAGCTCTGCTTCTCAACGAAAGGAAGAGCGTATTCAAATCAACGCAGAAAACCAAAGAATACTCAATCTGAGCAGTAAAAATACCACCATATTTATTGAACAGATTCCTCGTAATGCAATATTACGAGATTTATCCTTTTCTGGAGCCAAGGTTATAGTTCTTGGAAACGCTAAATTTTTAGTAAATAAACATTTCCAACTAAATATACCGATAAAAGAGGACGATTCCATAACCATTCCAGGTCAAATATTAAGACATGAAGATGTAGAGGGACGTCAAGATATTTGTGCTTTAGCATTATTATTTGAAGCGGATAATGTTCCTATTAAATATAAAATCCAGTTGAATAATTATTTCCAGAATTTAAAGAGGAAATAATGGGAGTTCTAAGCCAGGTCCTTTTCATTTCTCTTCCGGAAAAAAGTTCTCTTAATCTTGGTAATTTCAACCTCGATTCCACTAAATTACTGCCGGTAGATACCGGGGCGACACCGGTTGACCAGTGGGAGCTGGGAGATCTGACTTGGGAGTCTATTCAAGCAGGAATGTTAAAGGTTTTTGCATGGCAGCCTGAACATGAAGACATTGGTTATTACCGCGATATTCTTTTTCATCTGCGGCCTACTATAAATAATGAGCTATTGCAGATGGCTCTGGCTAAAAGCAAAGAGCGGGAATATACCTTGGCAGAAGAGCTACTGCTTGCTTTAAAAACTTTGACCGATTCAGATCCCTTTTCACTGTTGAACCTGGCGGTTCTTTATGAAGCCTGGGGACGGCATATAGAACAGCTTGACCGGAAAGAAGAGTCAAAAAAATATTTCAATCAAGCTAAAAGCTACTTTCAAAGGGCCATTGACAGCGGTAAGGCCCCAAAGGAAAGTTATTATATGGCAGGTCTTTTTTATTATAGCCAAGGGGACTACAGTTATGCCCATTCCCTGCTGATGAGTTTTGTCGATAAAACCGATGATCAGGACAGCCGTAAAGAAAAAGCGAAAAGGATGACCCAGGAAATCCTTCTATTGCAACAGAAAAAGGATTTATACCTTCGGGCGTTCAAATCTATTGAAGCCGATGAAAACATAAAAGGGATAGAACTGATAAAGAACTTTTTAAAGACTTCACCCGAATCCTGGAATGGATGGTTTTTACTGGGATGGGGTCAGAGGAAACAGCAACTATGGCAAGAAGCTTTGGACTGTTTCATCATATGCCAGGATCTTCAGGGAGATAATGCGGATCTACTTAACGAAATGGCTCTATGTTCCATGGAGCTTTCTCAGTATAAAAAGGCACAGGATTTTCTTGAAAAAGCCCTCCATCTGAATTCATCGGATCTTAGAATACTATCCAATTTAGCAATTTTAATGATGAAAATGGATAAAAAAGAAAGGGCTGTAGAATATTTCCAACAGGTTTTAGGAATTTCTCCAGAAGATCCTTTGGCTCTTCAATATTTAGAATATCTTAACCAATAAAATAC
>JAQICO010000181.1 GCA_027858495.1 Spirochaetaceae bacterium | reverse complement strand
TTGCGGGCGGCTCGGGCTCTATACTGAGATCCTGGCAGTTTGCTCATCACCGTTTCGGAGCCGAGCCTGCGGTTCGAGTCCTTCTCCTGGGGGTATAAGCAAAAAAAAGAAGGCTGAATTGGTGGTCGTTCCATAATTATTTATTATGAAAAAAATCATTCCCCCACAAATTAACTTTTTATGGATTTTTCTATTGATATTAACTCTGATAATAGTAAGTTGTGATAATTCATCCACGTCATCGTTAGATAATAATGATGAAAATACAAAGGGTTATCATGCGGATATTTCTGGTCCCGAAACGGTATATGTTGGTCAACCAGTAACATATTCAGCTGTTGAATCTGACAACTCCAATGGGTACTCCTTTCGTAGGGTGTTTGATTATCAACAATTACATGGGGAAAACAACATTAATCATACTTTTTTAGAATCTGGAGAAGAGGTTTTAATATTGCAGGTATACGATGGTCTCCAAGAGGTTTACGAAGCAACCCAAAATATAACTGTTTTGGATAGAAATCCGAATTCTTACTCCATAGAACATCTAAAAACTTACAATTCTGATAACACTCCCCAATTTATTGATACAAATAATTCAGGATATCCACTTACGGTATATGATATTTATATTGATGATGATTTCTTGGTCTTATCTGGTTCCAATAGAATCCTGGTAAGTAATGACAATGGTACATCATGGACTCAATATGCTTTAAATAAACCGACATCAGTTCTTAAAAATATCACCTTTGACACAACAAACTCCAGGTTCTATTTCAGTAATTCCGGTTATACAAATGACGGATATGAAGTGTTTTACCTGAACCTGGATACCGGAGAAATTCTCTCTGTCATGAATGGACATCATGCAAATGATATATTAATTGATGATAATAAGCTTTATGTAGGAACTAGCGACGGTTTATATATAGCAGATCTGACATCGCCTGGTGCGGTTACCTTTTATGCAGAATTCAATGATTTAGTCGCCACTAGGGTTCACTCAATCTCAAAGCATAATGAAACTCTAGTCTTTTCCGTCAAGAATTACGTTGTACAAACCAATATAGATGAAATCAATTTCTCTCATTCAGCCTTTTTAAATTACGCCTCTGAAGTTTATGATTTTTATGTGGACCAGCACTTCTTTCTTACCAAAGATAACAGCAAGTTTTGCTTTTCTATTGACGGGGGATATACATGGAAATATGACTCAAATCTCTATGCGGAATCTTTAGGTGATTTTATGCTGAGTGAAAATGGTGATTTATTCGTATTCACAAGCTATATGAATTTATTAATTTCCTCTGATAACGGAGTTTCATGGACTTCTCACACTTCCAATTATGACGGCAATGACTACACTTCTGTAAAACTATATAACAATAAACTATATATTGGAAGCTATAATCGTTTATCTGTGTATCAACTGAACCTGCAAAGTAATTAAGTAACCTGCTAATGCAAAGCGAAACAGTGAGCATAGAACTCAGCGTTAACTGGCTGAGGCAAACTCTACTTCTGATTCTGATACAGACATTGCCCTCAGAGGGATAAAACCTGAAGACTATTTCACTATCTATGGGGAACTCTTTATGCGGTATCATAAAGCTTTTTTCCCTGAGTATAGACTTTATAGATCAAGGTTGAAGGATGCTCCACACGCCCTTGGATCTCATTTTCTGTTAAGACAAGTATATCGATAGGAATGGAGATTCCCTTCAATGCTCTTAAGCCATCCCGGATACGTTCAGCTTGAGATTTTTCAGATTCCTTTAGAATAATGCAAAAATCGAAATCACTATCCTCTGTAGGATTTCCCCAAACCTGAGATCCATAGAGGTAGATTTTTAACGGATGATAGGTGTCTTTAAACCTGGAGACCACCTCATCTATCAATTCCGACTTTGTCATACTTTAATTTTATAGTTATTTAGAGCTGTAATCAATCCTTTTATTTGATTCGTTATTCCAGCTGACACCAAAACCATGACTATTCCTGATAAACCATGACTACTCCTGACATACCAACCTCCATTCCCCTCATGCATAAATGACTACATTTACTATAACTAGACCACTATTGATATAAATTCGGGTCGTGCTCATAATCCAAAGGAAGCACGACGCCGGTGACTTGAGGATGAGACTCCTTCTCCTGCTTGAGTCTCGCAGCATTTACCCTCCGGCTCTTTGAAGCTACGAACCGGTGGCCAGCCGATTGGTCTTTTTCATAATTAATACATATAGCCATTCAACCTTACCCATGATATGATTAAGCATGATTGAAATGAAACAGGACAGATCAGCATTTTCCATCTCACACCTTCATGACAATGATGATGCCTACTGGCATTCACGCACACCAGAGGAGCGCCTGGAAGCGCTTCAATTGAATAGACAGGTTGCATATGGTGAATCAGAAGCTTCCCAAGGACTTCAGAGAGTTCTTGAGATTATTAAACGATCATAAAATTGATGGCGTAAACTTTGAAGATTGCTATATAAAGAAACAATATGTCGTCATAGACAAAGTACCTGTTTATTTAATATCACTTCAGGACTTAAAACAGAATAAAAGGGCATCTGCTAGATATAAGGATCTTGATGACTTGGAGCATCTGCCTGAATAAATACTTATTCAACAGCTCCCGAAAAACCTTATGGGGAATGCGATGCCGGTGACTGAAGGGCGAGACTCCTTCACCTGCTAAAATAGATTAAACTATGAAAGCGGACGATTCTTTTCCATCCCCAATAAAAATAGAATATAGCCCCTCATCTTTTCAACCGCATTCATTAAAAATCCCATATGTGATTCACCTACCGTCATGGATGACCCAGGATACCGAGTAACAACGCCAAAAGGGGTTAAACGATCACAAATCTCCAATAGGGATTTCAATTCTGGATAAAGGGGTAAAAGGATTTCAAGTAAAACTCCCAAATCATGGGTTCGCATTATCGGTTGATTGCTATTCACATAAAGAGCCTTTAAATATTTTTCTGCAGCCTGCTGACAATGAAAAGCAATGATTTCATAGGGAGGTTGGTAGGAATCTTTTAAAATTTTGGCAGCTAAAAAATCATTATCTGCATAATGAATCCATTCAGCCACAGTCTTGTTCATTAGACAGCAATACCTTCAGTTGCAATTGTATTCTCTAAAGTTCCGAAATGAGATTGACGAGATGAAAAATCCTTAGCAGATACGACGACGATATCCAGGGGCTGCCGAATATATTTCTTCATTTCAACTCTCAGCTCATAGGCGATGTCAAAGGGGTCCCTATTCAATTCTGGAATAATAGCACAGAGATCTACATCACTATCGTCCGTATTATCCCCCCTAGCCTGAGAACCAAAAATATAGATTCGATAATCGGGGTAAAGAGAATGGATACGCTCTATTGCATCATGCAATTGATTATTCATAATTTCATTAACTCCCAATCTATAGTATAAGCATTTCTCTTCGGAATCAATCCTTATTATTCGAATAGGATTCACTTATTTTAGATTTAATGGTGACACCAAAATCCTGCTAAAATACAAAAAGAGGCTGCCTCCCAATGAGACAGCCCCAATATTTTTAAATTCTAAGAAATCATTATCAAGTCTAATTCCTTAATTCCACAAAAGATCGATCACCAACGCTCGGGGATCATCGGCTGTGAATAGCAAAGTGGCCTGATCATTTACATCATCATAACAGAAGCCGTAAGCTTTACCGCCAATGCTGTTCTCATGCCAGAATCGGGCATAGTGATTGGCTGGATTCGAAGTGAAAGGACCGGGATAATAGGTCGCCTCATTATTCCAGTCAGCCACCGGCAGTCCGCCGATGGTTCCGCCAAGGGCATCGGCATTATGACGGTTAAGCGCTGCGCAGAACCAAGCCTGAATGGCCAGCTGGTCATCGTTGCTTACCACATCACCGGCTACACCTTGAGCCAGTACGCCGGAACCTTCAAACAATTCGTTAGAGTTAGGCTTGTTGTGGATATAAATAGGGCCATTCAAGCGGTTGGCTGGGGAAAAGTTGGTCTCATTCTGGCTGTACTTGTAGAATACCAGCTGATTACCTGTTCCTGTTTCATTGACAAATCGACCTCTTGGATGATCAATGACAATCTGTCGAGTATTAAACAAGTTCCAGACCTGGTCCACATAACCGCTCATATAGTTACCATAGGTATCGCCTGTAGAGAATCCTCCAGCGATCTTACAGGGAGCAACAATCCGATATGGTCTTTCAACCAACACTCTGAATTCCGCGGGCAGGATATTTTCAAAGGCACTGAAGATCTGATCTCTGGGTTTATCAATTCCTACAGTTCCTACCAGATGGCTGTCAGAACCGGCATATAGTTTCTTTGTATAACTGAAGCTGTACTGATCCACCTGTGTGCTATTTCCCCAGTATGCTTTATCTCCAACGGTGAATTCCATCCACTCGAAGTATATATTCTGGTTAGGATCATTGGCATCAGCCAGATTGGGCTGAGCGATTCCAACGTTTCCTGCTCCGTCGATAAGAGCACGCATTTCAACGGGCTTCTCAAAGGAGAAATAGGCACGTCCTGACGAGGTATTGGAAGGAATCTGGAATCCATTTATATCGGAAAGACGATAGGACCAGGCACTACTGGTTTGTTCCGCTGCAAGGGGCTCCAGAGCTCCGCTGGGCTGTAGATAACACCATTGTCCGGCAGGATTACGTGCCAGAACACAGATATAAACCTCAGAATCGGCGAACTGATTGGTGTTGTTTGCAAACTGCAGTGTCATTTCCATTCCTGCGCTTAGGGGAATCAAGTTGACAGGATCGGTAGGATCGGTAGGATCGGTGGGGTCTGTTGGGTCCGTAGGATCTACGATAGTTCCATCTCCAAGATACACCAGACGAATCCAGTTGAGATTAAAACCGCCCGCAGGAAAAGAGAATCCTATATCCTGAATTCCGGCATTCAAATTAACAGAAGTGTTGGCTGTGGTCCAGCTCTGCCACCCGCCGGTTGAAGGAACATTGATGATTCCTAACTCAAGCGATCCGGCATTCTGCTCAATCCGAATCTGTCCTCCGGCACTTTCACTGGCCACTCGCGCTTCCACGGCATAGCTTCCAGTGAAAGGTATATCAATATCAGTGTATGCGATCCAGTCATTGGCATCTATCCAACCGATATTTTGTCCACCTTCGACACAGTTTTCCGTTTCAACTCCGCTTTGAAAGGGAGCATTCTCCGCTTCCAGCTGAATCTCTGTGCTCAGGCTTTCAAGAGTCCACTTTTGGTTACTGCCGCCATGGGAATTCCATTGTAGTATATTAGCACCGTCCTGCGTACCCCAATCGGCTACGTCTAGAACTAAACCGCTATGAACAGACTGTAAGGTAAAGGAACCATCTCCGTTGTTCAGAATATACCACTGCTGATTCGCTCCGCCTACATAATCCCATTGATGAATATTTGCACCGGGATCCGCTGAAACACCATCCACATCCATGGCTTTATGGGTATGCCGTGCAAGAATACTGTGCTTACCGTCACCAAGATGGGTGATGATCCATTGTTGATTTTCGGTTCCGTAGTAGGTCCACTGGGAAATATTAGCACCATTTTCCGTAGAGATACCCGATACATCGATCACTTTTCCGCTATTAACATTTCGGATGATATACAATCCATTCACCATGGTTTGACCCGTATTGGAAGTGGTTATGCTTCTAGTGGCGGAAGATTCTCCCGCAGTTCCCTGAACCATATTACAGGCGAAGATCATCAACAGAACCGCGATCACAGTAAAAGTTTTTATTATTCCTTTCATAAAATTACTCCTATTTTTTACTTCAGTTATCTGACACATTAAAGAAAACAGACATCCTATATAAAACCGCTTGAACGAAACAGATTCTTATAATCTACAATGTACAATCTACCTCTGGGGACAACCTTTGCTAAATATGCCATTTTCAAACCTCCCGATTAATTTTGCCGAAAAATCTAAAAAATCCCTCAGCACTTTAGTGAAAAACTGAAATAGTTAAAAAAATGATAGGCTAGTTTGTTTCATCTGTAAACATAATATTTTTGGAGTTTCTATGAGGGCTTAATGAGTCCTTTATGAAGACATCGGCTAATTTTAAGCAACTAAACCGTACTAAATACGCTAAGGTATAATATATTTTTATTTATTACTATAAAACACTTTAAAAATTCCCCCATCACTCTTTCAGCCCCTCCATAAAACCTTTTCGACTTTATTCCGAATAAAGATTTCATTCGACTAAATCCTTAATTGGCAAAACAAACATATAAAGGGGAGAATGAAACTTTAATAAAAAATAACGTCTATCCGCAGGTTTTTACAACTCTAGCTAACACTCATTTAATTTGGTTCACCCCAATAAAATTTACTC
>JAQICO010000121.1 GCA_027858495.1 Spirochaetaceae bacterium | reverse complement strand
TTCCATAGGTCCTCCTAGACATCTTTTTTATGCATGGCCTGTTCAAATTCCTCCCAGGCACGATTCACCTGACGGTTTGAATAGTTTTTGCTAGTGTTGAGACTCTTTCTAGGTTTGCGGGAACTGCTCTTGTAGCTTGGTTTCGCCGAACCATCGGCCAGTCCTGTGCTCCGAATATCTTCCTTCTGTAAATACACTGCCGAAGCTCGATAGGTTCCCT
Source organism: Spirochaetaceae bacterium (assembly GCA_027858495.1). Lineage (GTDB taxonomy): Bacteria > Spirochaetota > Spirochaetia > DSM-2461 > DSM-2461 > JAQICO01. The sequence goes on along the minus strand of JAQICO010000121.1, from coordinate 2,652 downwards.
GGGCCTGTCGTGTGGTTTTGCGCCTATCTCCATTGCCGAAACCAGCTCCGGAAAAAATACTAAGATAACTTTCATGTTTCCCAAAGATCCGCATAATAAAACGTCTCCAAACAGAGAGTTTTTCATAGGCGTCCTGATAAATGTGCATCAGGTATAACTCAAGAAGATGATCCAGTCGTTTAAAACGGACGGTGGAGTTTTCTTCGTAATATTTATCCAACAATTGACGGATCTGATCGGGGCTTTGGACCTTGAGTCCCTTTTTACCATAGAGGAGCACCGCTTCTGAAACCAATTTTGGTTTTTTAAGCAGAGCACTCAATAGGGGTTTGTTTTTATTGATCATGTCGATAATGCTGTTCTGAAAGGTACTCTGAGTGGAAAAAACATTGACCTCGCCCCGAAATCCTGAGGTTAAAAGCTTTTCCATCTCCAGCCGATAAAACTCCTTTAACTCTCTGGAGGTATCATTTAGCTGGTTTTGAAACACCACATAGAGATGGTCCCGGTGGATATAACCGGTACCGATATTCACAATGAGAGGTAACCCGGTTTTATTTTTCAATTTCACACATTTATCAAAGAAGAGTTCTTTAAAGTCCTGCCATTTTTTTAAGCCCGGCTCCATCTCTTTATTTAATTCTACCTGATCCAAAAAGGGATCACTGCGATCAAATAAGGCCTTACAAACCCGAATCATTTCATCTTTTTTAGCTTGATTTTCTTGATGGACACGTTCAGTTTCGTCCAGACCGTTACGAGTATACGCGTAAAGAAGAGAAATGTGATGGTATATTTCCATAGGGAAATTTTTTCGCTTCATCAACACATCTTCCCGATGTTCCAGAAGCATGGAACAGAGTTTATTCCAAAAGACCATATCGGTGTGGCCTATCTGCTGCTGCACTTCGGAATTCATGGTTCCCATAAGCTTTGAAACCAAGGTTAAGATTTGGCTACTGCTGAGAAATTGGCGCACATTCTCCCGGCTGATTCTAATGACATGTTCGATGGTATAGGGAGTACAATAGATAGGCTTACCACCATCCATTTTAATTTTTAATATGCGGATATTATTTTTTTGCTTGCTGATATATTCATTACTGATATGACTATGACTGATCTCTTCAACATAATCGTTGGGAATGGTAATACCGGATTCAAGCAGATATTTTTCAGTGATAAATATCTTATCCTCCTGCAAAAGGATTCGCTGGTATTCATTTTCAAGAGAGTAATAATAATAACGGGTGGAATCCGGCTCGGTAAGAATAATGCGGTCGGGAAGAAGTTCACCATTTTTGATGGCCCGCAGAATCAATCCGGTACGGGAGTTGCTTAACCGCTCCATCAAGGAATGAACCAAACTTTCAATAAAGGAAAAGCCGTCCTTTTCCTGTTTAAGGAAATGGTCAAAATTTAAATCAGGCTCCCAATAATCGCAGATTTTTCGAAAAAGACTACGCTGCTCCTGGGTGTAATTTCCCAGTTGAGATAAAAACTCTTCCTTCTGTATTTGGTCGTAACGGAAATATTCCGGTACAGAAGGCTTATTTCGTAATTGATATTCTTCAGCCATTATTAATTCTTATCCCTTTCTTCAAGATCCCTTTTTTTTTGCAGATAGGCTATAAGCCCCATAACGCCGCGAATCAATAGCAGTACGCCAACAAAAGTCATCAAAGATAATACTGCGCTTCCCATAGAGTCCTCTTAACCTAATAATATGCCTAAAGTGGGTTTTTGACAACAAGATTCCATATTACAATAGACTATGTCATTTGGTATGTTTTCTCATGAGATTGTCATTTTAAATATGATCAGAGATATTTACCTTTTTTTATCAAGAAAGATTGATTCTTTCCTATTCCAAGGGGTAAGATTATTCTATGAGTCGACCTGCCTATTTATGGTTTCTATTCCTTATGTCTAGTTTCTCCCTTCTTTTTGCCTCGGGAAAGCAGCAGCAAAGGGAATCCACCTCTCCGGTTCCCCTGGAATTCCCGGAGGATTCCCAAGAGATTAACCAAGGAGAAAAAACCTTCACCGATGCATTGGGCCACACTATATATCTTAAACAACCCCCAGACCGGATTGCCTCTTCGGCTCTTTTCTGCGATGAAATACTGTTGGGGTTAATTCCCCTGGAAAAAATAATTGCGCTGAGTACTCTTGCGGGAAATCAGGCCTATTCCAATGTTTATTATCAGGCCATGGAAATTGATGTCCATCTGGATTTTCAAGTGGAACCCCTGATAGAACTCAATCCTGATATTATTTTTTGTGCCGACTGGAGTGACGCTTCCAAGGTAAAACAACTGCGTTCGGCAGGGATTGGAGTATTTCAAATAAAAACGCCTCGAAGCATGAAAGAAATAAGGGAAACCGTACTTCTTCTGGGCAAAATCCTTTCAGCGGAGGAACAGGCTGAGCAAATAATAAAAACCATGGATGAAATGCTTCTGAGGATTGATGCCGTTGTAGATACAATACCCCAGGAAAATCGTCTGACCGCCCTGGATTACAACAGCTGGGGGGCATCCTTCGGAGACAGCTCCACCTGGAATGAGATCCTTGATTATGGAGGCATCATAAATGCGGCGTCCTCCTTAGAACAGGATCTCTTCGGCCAGGTACCCATGACCCGGGAAC
>JAQICO010000221.1 GCA_027858495.1 Spirochaetaceae bacterium | reverse complement strand
TTGACGGAACCAATGAGAGTGTCTCCGGTGATGACTTGCTCACAGTGTCCGGTGATGAACTGGTAATCTTTTCGGACAGCGGCGATAATCTCCTGAGAACCGGGGTGGTAACTGCCTATCTTCCTGGATATACCTTCTGGAGTGATAAAGCTGCCGATACGGCTTATTTGAGTCAGGTTCAAGTGGGTGATCTTACCGGGGACGGTTGTGCTGAAATCGTGGTTGTGGATTTTACAAGGTCTTACCTCCGCATCTACCGTTACAATAGCAATACTCAAGATGTGGATTACATAGATAATGCTTTTTCTGATATGGGGGGAATCGGTAGTTCTCCCTACCTGTGTCTCCCCGATATAGACGAAGACGGTATGGTGCTGGAGTATGTCGGTCATAGCCTGGAATACTCCAATCCCTTTGTTATTGCGGTTCTTTCTGCTCCTCCATACTGGGATTTGACCGATGATGCGGGCAACCCCATACAGAATTACGATGGGAATGGAACTTCCTTCTGGATAGAGAGCGGTGTTTCTGCTGGTACGTCCTTTTCCTTGAGTGTAAGCAATGGAGTGACCATAGGAGGAAAAGCTTCAATTCCCGTAATTTCCAACGGGGAAGTGGAAGTCTCCCGGTCTCTAACCACGACTCTGTCCACAGCCTTCGACCTTTCCGCCGAAATGGTAATGGAATATGAATTGACAAGTGATCCCCGCGCCGATTATGTCATCTTCAGTGCCTGCCCCATCGATATATATCTATATGAAGTCATTCAGGTGGAACCGGGTAATGAAGATGGACTGGAAGTAGGGGATTATGTCAATATGACCTTTGCCCGGGACGCTTCTACCAATATGACCACTGTGGACTTCTATAACCAGAATAACGGCACATACCAGGATATTGATGATACAGTCCTGAATCATACCGTGGGCAACCCGGGAACCTACCCTTCCAAGGATTGGGTTAACGAGAACAGAATCAGAACAAATCCTCTTTCCTATTTACTGGAAAATGTCAGCAAGGGTATAGTTCCCCAACTCTCAGCTAGCAATACCATTTCCTATGCGAACAGTACCAGTGCCGATGTCAGCTTTTCCTGTGAGATAGAAATTAGCGAATCTAAGGAGGTAAGCTTCGGCGCTCTCTTCGGTACGGAACAATCCATAACCGTTGGCTTCTCCGCCACAATCGGAGCGACAATCGGATCGGGTATTTCCGGTACCGTGGGCGGGCTGAATAATCCTTATTACGGTAATCCGGACTACATGTACAACTGGGGGATCTATTCCTACTTCCAGGATTCCTCGGATTCACTTCTCCCCTATACTGTTGTAGATTACTGGTGTGATTTATAATGTAAGGAGATTTCATCTTCTCATGTCAGATTCCGGCCCTAGCAATTTCTATTAATTGAATGTTCGGATTCCAGGGTTAATAGTACAATTAAAGGAGGACTAATTGGGAATTCGCAGGAGAAATCTTATAGAAGGATGTGAAGATGAAAGTGGAAGTACAAAAAAATTCAAAGGGCCAATGGGATGGACCCTTGCTAATCTATTTCAAGCAGGCTGATCTCTCCGCTGATAGCAGGAAGCTAAAATGGGAGAGCTGCTTAAAAGAGGGTAAGCTGGATGGGAAAAGCTCTTTTTACAAGCAGAATAAGATCAGGGCGGAACAATTTTTTGAAGAGGGAAAACCTTCCGGTGATTGGACATATTTTGATCACAATGGCAATCCTCTCTTGGAAAATTTTTATGAAAATCATGATTTAGTTAAATCTCATCATTATTTTAATGAAAAGGTCCGGTTTACAGCATACTGGCAGAAAGGGGGGGGGATTAAATATGAGTGCCAGGATATATCCTCCTTAAATAAGGTCAAAGTCGATAGAGAATGCGAAATTAACCACTATCCTCAAAAAAAATCTCTTTACATTAAATATTGGCCATCCACACATTTTTCCCTTAAAAAAAGGAAATACAGCAAGGTGGAAAGCCTTCATATCGATCATAGTCCAGCCCTTATCGATATTAGCACCCTATTTAGTGATTTTCCCCATTTGATGTCTTTGGTGATTATGAATACATCCATCCCCTTTATCCCAAAGGAAATCGAAGTATGCAAAGATTTGGAAGAGCTTAAGGTCTGGGGGATTAACCTGCTGGCGGTTCCCGAAGAGATCGGGAATCTGGATAGGTTAAAAACTCTGGATTTAAGTCATAACAGAATGATATCTTTACCGGAGTCCATTGGCAGGCTTACTCAACTGGAATCTCTGATTCTTGCCGACACCAGACTGGAAGAACTGCCTCAGAGTATTGGCCGCTTGAAGAACTTAAGCTGTCTTGACCTGCAGAATGATGCTTTTGCCCCGAATCTTATCCAGGGATTGAGGGAGCTGCCTGCTGAAATAAGTCAGTGTCGAAGTCTAGCAATATTAAAACTGGATGGGAATCAGTTATTTCAACTCCCCCAAGGACTATCTACATTAGCTCTGACGCATCTTTCGATGGGTTCAAACAATCTGCTGGAGTTTTTGGCGGACCTTCATTCATTCTCAGCCTTGATCCAATTGAATCTGAGTAATAATTACCTGACAGATCTTCCTGATATGCGAGAATTGAAGGCCCTTCAAACATTACATCTTGAGCAGAATTACCTGTCCGAAGTACCCGATTTAAGCTCTCAGGAAGGCCTATTGGATCTGTTTTTAAATGAAAATACTATCTCTTGTGTACCCGAGCATGTGCTAAAACTGAAGAAATTGAGAAGTTTTAACATGGATAAAAATCCTGTCATTTCTGTTGCAGAGAAGATCCTGAAAAGGAAATCCGGTTTAGTGGTGCGTCAGCTTAAAGAGATCCTAAAACATATCAAGGACATTCAAACCCCAAGAATAACGGACACTGTCTTTTGCAAAAGCCTGGAAGAGGTAGAAGCCAGGGTTCTCAAGTCAGATCCCCGTTATGAGCTTATCCTTTCCATGGGGGGAGAACTTTTTCCCTAGAATTCAGGAGATATTCCAGGTATTAACAGCGAAGGAGCCTATCCATTTGAGATGATCCTTCCAAAGCAAAAGGGCTATTCTCTGATACCCCTGCTGTTCGATCTGGGTTTACTGGAAGAGATCCATCAGGATCAATGGATCAGCGGCTGGGCTGTTGAGGAAGAAGATGAGTTAGCAGTGGAGACGCTATTACAAGGTTTATCAGGATATGCCCTATCCATTAAATTCTTTGAATTTAGTCACACCTCGGATGAAGGGGACATCATGGTGGAGCTTCCCTTTCTTGTAGCCCAACTCTTAGAGAAGGAATATTTGGGGATCATGCCTCAGGTCAGAGAAAATCCTGAGAACTTTAAAGTGAAAAAGCTGGATACTAAGAAACATCTCCTATCAAAAGAAGCCCATTCCATACTTCAAGAACTGAGTTCTCCTATGAAAGAGATTAATGCTCTCTATACTTGGGCGATGGAGAAGGTTTCCTCATCAGGCCTGATTTACCAAGCTGCTTCCAGCCGGGAGGAGGTGATTGAGAAACTCTTATCACTTTCCGTTGTCAAGGCTTATCATTATCAGGGCATAGAAGATAAAGAAATACCTGATCCGGATTCTCCCTTTAAATCGGTAGATGATATTCTTCTTAAAAAAATGAAGAACCAGCGGGTGTACTATGTAGGGGAAACACTTTGGAATTTCATCATTATGGCTGAAACCTTAGAAGAGGATACTCTGGTGATACGAACAAAAGCAGCCTATACATAAGAATCGTTTCCGGGGCGGGACTATATGCCTCTCGTCGCTTTTTCACTGAATACATTTAAATTAAT
>JAQICO010000222.1 GCA_027858495.1 Spirochaetaceae bacterium | reverse complement strand
TTATTTTCTTTAACTATATTAATCAATAAATGTATATGTCTTGAATCCAGTCAGAAATTCATAACTTGCTTTTCAAATTCTCAAACAGCTCTTTCAGAACTGTAACAAATTTCTCTTCTATAAAGACCAGAATATCCTGAGCCATGGAAATCTCATAGATATGACTTGTTTCATTTCTCTTCTCTATGGCAATCAGCCATATTTCACCATGATTGATTATATCAGATTGATAGGCTCTTCTTATGACCTGCCTAGGAGTGGTCTCTTTCAAACCTTCAGATTCCAAATAGTCTTTCAAGGTTTTCCAGGATAACTCCAATATGATTTCAAAGGATTGGATTAGAGCCATTTGGTAGGCTTCTTTATTTTTGTTGATCAGATATTCTTCAACCCTTCTACAGAAAAGAGCATAGGCCTTTTCAAGATTTTGGAAACGCAGCTTCCAACGGATATCGTAATACATAAAAACCTTCCTAACGTAATCATATCATAGATTTGGCAATGACAAAAGCAGGGCTATGAAAGCGGTATCGAAACTCTATACCCCCTCCGGGAGAACTAGAATTTACCTTACCCCTAAACTATACTTAACCCATGAATCAATCCTTCCTGGAAATAGAACGCAAATACCTCCTAGACCATTGCCCGCTAATTCGCGGGGATTATATATCCATCAAAATGCAACAGGCCTACCTCAGTCTGCCCAAGGAGCTAAACACCCTGAGAGTACGCAACTATGGCGCAGAATTCTTCTTGACCATCAAACAATCGGCAGGACCGGTAACCCTGCTGCGCCGGGAAGTAGAAATGCCCATAGACCAAAGCTATTTTAACGAACTTTGGGATATGGCAGGCCAAAGAACCATCAGCAAAACGCGGTTTCTCATCCCCTGGCAGAATAGGACCATTGAATTGGATATCTTTGAAGAGAAGCTTAAGGGTCTTATTTTGGCTGAAATTGAAGTTAACAATGAAGAAGAAAGTATGGATTTCCCCACCCCTCCCTGGTTCGGCAGAGAGTTGACCGAAGATTACCGGTTCAGCAACAGCAGTCTGGCCTATGTTGGTTTGCCTTGAGATTCAAGTTGCTCAACTATCAATAAAAAATACTTTGTCATAGTGCATAGTTCACTGCATAATTGAACTATGAAGAAAATCCTATTGATTCAATCTATCCTTTTATTCTTTTTCTCTTGTATATCCATGCAAAACGAGCCAACGGACAATCTAAGCCCCTTTGTCCTGCCCTTCGACGACGGCAGTTCAGGAATCACCAACATGGGGGAACGACTCAATCATCGTCCCGCCGGATCCTTAGGTCCCCTGAAAACTGATGAACTGGGACATTTTGTATTAGATGGTCAGAGGACACGGTTCTGGGGAGTAAATATCACAGACTCATCCTGTTTCCCCAGCCATGAAGACGCAGAAAATATTGCCCGGCGTCTTGGGAAATTTGGAGTGAATATCGTTCGATTCCATCATATGGAACAGACCTGGGCCAGCCGGAGCCTTATCGATTACACACAGCAGGGCTCCCGGCATTTGAACGAAGAGAATCTGGATAGATTATTTTACTTTATCCATCAGCTGAAACAGCAGGGCATATATAGCAATATAAATCTTATGACAGCCCGGGAATTTAAACAGGCCGATGAACTCTCCCCGGAACTGGCTCGATTGGATATTAAAAGCCGCCATATCCTGGGATTTCTGTTGCCGGAGATTAGGGACTTAGAAAAGGAACATGCCCGTAATATTTTGACGCCGGTTAACCCATATACAGGGATTTCCCTGGCGGAGGATCCCGCTGTGGCCTTCGTAGAGATTAATAATGAGAATGGCTTAATCATGCGTTATGTCGATGATGATATGGACAACTGGCCCCAATCGCTGCAGGAAATTCTTCAGCAGAAATGGAACAGCTGGTTATCCGAGAAGTACAGATCTCATGATGAAATGCTTCAACATTGGGGAGTGGTCGATGTTCCTCTCGATGAGGAGATTCTGGTCAATACAGATTTTAAGGATGGAGTACAACCCTGGAATCTCGAAGCCCACCAGGGGGCTCAAGCAGAGGTGAATATCATCCAATCCGGTGAGGTGGAGATCCTGGTAAAGGAAACTGGCCAAGCTGGATGGAACGTTCAGTTTAATCAAAGGGGTGTAAAGGTAACACAGGGGCAGATTTACACACTGACCTTTTCCGCCCGCTCAGAGACCCATGAATCCTTCAGTGCTGGACTCCACATGGCCTATGACCCATGGTACTCCATAGATTCCTCGGTTTTTACCGTGGAGCCCCAATGGCAGGATTATACCCTCACCATTGAAGCCCCCTCGGATGACAAGCATCTGCGAATTATTTTTAGTGATCTAGCCCTGACCCAGGGAAAAGTCGATATTCGAAATATCAGCTTCCGCAGCGGAGGCAAAATTGGACAATTACCGGCAGATGAATCCCTGTCCCTGGAAAATCTATCGATCAATAGACATTCCCTGCGATATACTCTTGGCCGGAATGAGGATTGGATGGCATTTTTAAGGGATCTGGAAAGAGATTATTGGACCGATATGCGTCTATTTCTTCAGGATGACCTACAACTCCAGGGTCTTCCCGGAGGAACCATCGCCAGCCTAAGCCCACCCAGTGTCCAAGAAGATTTCGGCTACCTGGATGGCCACAGCTATTGGAGGCATCCCAATTTTCCAGGACGCCCCTGGGATATTAATAACTGGACAGTTCAGGGGGATTCCATGGTGAATACCCTGAATAATACCCTGGAGGGCCTGGCCTATCAAAGGGTGATGGGACGGCCCTTCACCCTGTCGGAATATCAACACAGTATGCCCAATCCCTTTATGCAGGAAGGCCCTTGGATGGCCGCAGCCTATGGTGCTTTGCAGGATTGGGATGCCATCTATTTTTTCGCCTATAATGCCGGGGCAGAGGAACGTTGGGATACCGGATATTTTGACAGCTTTTTTCAAAGCAATAAACACCCTGGGTTTATGGTTAACATGGCAGCCGCGGCCAATATTTTCCGTAGGGGCGATGTGGCCGCGGCCCGGGAGATAGTGGAATTGGATTTCTCAGATTCGGTGGAACTAAAAATAATGGCACAACAGTCGGTACCTTGGCATATTGCAACGGGAAAACATTTGGATCCGCCCCTGGGCTTGTCACTGATTCACCGGGTGGCCCTGAACACTCAGAATAACCAAAACCTCTCTGAAAATGGCCTGAACGAGGCGCTTTCCGGGGATCAATCCCCAGGAAGTCAAGACAAACCATGGGGATATTTCCCAGAAGATCAAAGGGTTTTCACCTCAGACACCGGAGAATTAAGCTGGAATATGGAGAATCCCCAGGCCGGATTTATCACTCTGAATAGCCCAAGGAGTAAGGGCGTTATGGGCTTTGTTCAGCGTCTGGAATATAATCTAGGATCCCTCAGTGTCCGTTTCGGAGAACTGCAGATGGATTGGGCCACCCTATTGATTACAGCTCAGCAGGGTTCCTTGGATCTATTAGAGGAACCAGTGAGTATACTAATCACAGCCACCGGAAGGGTGGAAAACACCCAGATGGGTTGGACCGATGAAAGTCATTCAAGTCTTGGAAGCAACTGGGGAAAAGCCCCCACCAGGATAGAGACTATTCCCTTGGAATTGTCACTTCCTGTGGAAGCAGAACGGGTACAGGCCTGGGTGTTGGATCAACTAGGGCAGAGAGGAATCCCTTTGATCATAGTTTCTACAGAAAGGGGATGTAAAATTGTTGTGCAAGGAAACGAGGGAAGTGTGTGGTTCGAAGTAGAGGTTGAATAGTCTTCTCTTTCCCCTCCCACTCTCCGGCTCCCATAGAAGGACTGCAAATGATAAACTGTTATAACCAATCGGGGGATCCCAAAGCTAGTGTAGTTAAAAGTTAAAGCGCAGGTCTTGTCTTGTCTCTTTTCTTCTCTGCTCTTCTCCCCTCCCACTCTCCGGCTCCCAAAGAAGGACTGCAAATGATAAACAGTTATAACCAATCGGGGGATCCCAAAGCTAGTGTAGTAAAAAGTTAAAGCGCAGGTCTTCGTCTCGTCTCTTCTCTTCTCCCCTCCCCTCCCACTCTCCGGCTCCCAAGGAAGGACTGCAAATGATAAACAATTATAACCAATCGGGGGATCCCAAAGCTAGTGTAGTTAAAAGTTAA
>JAQICO010000331.1 GCA_027858495.1 Spirochaetaceae bacterium | reverse complement strand
CTGTAGTGTAGACCCCCTTGTCCAGGGGAGTTGTGCTGTAGGTTATATCAAAACCGTAGAGGCCCCCATTATCATCAAACCAAAATTGAACAACTTCTCCTGCGTGATCTAATTCTAATCCAGCTAGATTCTCTACCCATCTATACTTGTATGTAAGTAGAAAAGGATAGGACGATAAAGCTCCTTCCATGGAAGAAATTTGTCCATGAATATCCGATATATCAGCGCCCCAGGGAAGTTGATCAGCTGAATCTGTACCATAGGCATGACCGCTATATCCGCCAGTGGTGGAGCAACTCATTAAAGCGAGTAGGACGAAAAAACAAAAGAATAATAGAGATAAAGACGATTTCATTATGACTCCTATAGGTAAATGTATAATATATAATATTTCTTTAATGAATGTATATAGATAACGAGCCCGATAATCCGTAACTGCTTAAAACCATATATTAGGAGGGGATTAAATTATTTGAAGTTATCAGTAAATATTTCTGAGCGGTATGATTATTAATAGAGTAACCTTTTTTACTGTAGATGTTTTGGTAAAATACCTCGCCAGGCTAGGGGATATTCTGTAATAAAACCGGACAAAGACTTTACCCCATGGGGTCTGAAGAAGAACATCGTCCCGGTTGTTTCGTACAACCAGAACCTGAGGAGTATTGAAATCCCCGTAAACAGCCGTGGCTATATAGCATTTAGATTTATGGGTGCTTGCAAATTCCCTGGCTTCAGGAGTTCCTATCAGTCGGGGTACCGAGTTCTTTACTTTGTACTTACCCATCCCGATATCTCTATTAACGGATATAAAGACGAAAATCTAACGGCCTTGAGACAGCTGGCATCCCGTTACGGCGGATTTGATGCCACCAATGGATTGATCATTTGCGAAGTAAATGACTTTTTACCGAGGAAACCATTCTGCACACTCTGCTCCATGAATACATGCATTCTCGCTCCTGGGTTCCTCAACGGGTATTGCCAGGCTGACATTTACCAGGACAATGCCGAAATTTTCTACTATCTGCTTATTCCGTCGCTCTACACCAGCGTGGAGTTCTGGTTGCAACAGAGCAGTGCAGCCCATATTACATATCTGGGGACTTTAGAAATATAATTCAAATCAAAGAATCCTTGAATACCCAAGCATATAAACCTATAATTCTTGTTATGATAAGTAAAGAAATAATTAGTCAGTTACCCAAGGTCGAATTGCATTATCACTTAGATGGAGCTCTTCGTCCAAAAACCATTATAGATTTGGCTGAAGAACAGAGTTTACATATTCCCAGCCATGAACCGGACCCATTGGCCCAATGGTTCCATCGCGGGGCAGACAGAAAAAGTCTTGCCATGTATCTGGAGGGATTTTCCATAACCTGTTCAGTCATGCAGGATAAAAAATCCCTGCAAAGAATCGCCAGAGAGGCCATGGAAGATCTTCATAACGATGGAGTGGTATATGCTGAAATACGTTTTTCTCCAGTATTGCACCAGGAAAAAGGCCTTACTCTAGAAGAAATTGTCCATGCGGTTCTTCTGGGATTAAATGAAGGCCGAGAAGCAACGAAAGTGGAGTACGGTTTAATACTATGTGCCATGCGTCATCAGGATGGGAAAATCTCCAGAGAAATTGCAGAGTTAGCCGTGGATTTCAGAACCAGGGGAGTGGTTGGATTCGATATTGCCGGAGATGAATACGGTCATCCTCCCAAACGCCATCTGGATGCCTTTCAATTTGTACGGGATAAAAATTTTAATATAACCATCCATGCAGGTGAAGCCTTTGGTATTGAATCTATCTGGCAGGCCATACAGATTTGCGGGGCCCATCGAATTGGACATGGAACCAGATTGCTGGAAGATATGACCCTGGATGGAAGCAAAATCGAAAAAATGGGAACCCTATCTCATTTTATTAGAGATAAACGTATCCCTCTGGAAATCTGTCTGTCTTCAAATATTCAAACAGGAGCAGCGCCATCTTTGGCGGAACACCCCTTTCCTGTGTTTTTCCGGAATCATTTCCGGGTAACCTTGAATACCGATAATACCCTGATGAGCAATACAACCATGAGTAAAGAGATGGAACTGGCTGCAGAATATTATAATCTTGAATTGCATGACTTTGAGAGGATAACCATCAATTCCATGAAGTCGGCCTTTATCGATTATGAAAAGCGTCTTGAGATTATTTACGATGTAGTAAAATCTCGCTTTGCACCTTTAAAAGAACAAAGAAAGTACAACTAGTTTTTATATTGTCCTATTGCTGTACTTTCTAAGACCTATTAGAATAGGTTAATTCCAATTCAGGAGATTATTATGAGCAAAAAAAATGTTTTCCAAATAGAACAGTTAGGTCCCTGTAAAATACAGTCTCCCATACCCTATTCCACCGTAATGGGCGATGATATCGCAAATTATGTAACCGATGATGAAAAAATTCTCTACGATATAGATCTTACACCCGGTAAAACCACCGAAGACCTTATTGATGGGGGATTACTCGAAAAGGCCGGGCCAAGACAGAAAATTTATTTTAATCCCATGCACAGCCATGCGGCAATTGTTACCGCAGGCGGATTATGCCCAGGATTAAATAATGTTATTCGTGCGGTGGTGCGTACTCTTTGGTACCGATATAATGTCACCAGAATATCCGGAATCCCCTATGGATTTAAGGGTTTTTTAGCAGAATATGGATTGTCCAATATTGAGCTTAATCCAGATAATGTAGACGATATCCATAATATGGGGGGAACCATTTTAGGTTCCAGCCGTGGTAATGGAAAACGGGTAGAAGAGATTGTTGACTCTCTGGAACGCTTAAATGTTAATTTACTTTTTATCATTGGTGGTGATGGAACTCAAAGAGCTTCCAACGATATCGGTGATGAAGTTATAAAGCGTGGATTAAAAATAAGCGTGGTGGGAATACCCAAAACCATAGATAACGATTTGCTGTATACTGAACGCACCTTTGGCTTTGAAACCGCGGTATCCAAGGCTGTAGAGGCACTCTCTGCAGCACATGTAGAAGCAAAAAGCGCCAATCATGGGTTAGGCCTTGTAAAAGTAATGGGGCGGGACTCAGGCTTTATCGCTGCAAGTACAGCACTTTCCAGCAACGATGCAAATTTTGTATTAATCCCTGAAGTACCCTTTGAACTCCATGGTAAAAATGGTTTATTTGCTCATTTGAAAGATCGATTAGAGAGAAGACAACATGCTGTTATTTTAGTAGCAGAAGGTGCCGGACAGGATTTGATGCCCCTGGAATCAAAAACCGACCAATCGGGAAATAAATTACATAGTGACATCGGTGCATTTTTAAAACTAGAAATTCTGAAATATTTCGAAGAAATCAATATGGAAATTGCCCTAAAATATATAGACCCAAGTTATATAATTAGAGCTTCTGCTTCCAAGGCAAGCGATTCCCTATACTGTGCACGGTTGGGATCCAATGCGGTTCACGCTGCCTTAGCGGGAAAAACAAAATGTTTAGTCACACTGTGGAACACTCATTTCGTTCATCTTCCAATTAGCATGGTAGTTAAGGGAAGAAAAAGGGTTGATCCTGAAAGCTCCCTTTGGAGAGACGTTCAGGAAACAACACGTCAGCCATTAAATATGACCAATAAATAGGTCCTATTATACTAGAAAAAACCCACCTGCATTGATAAGGTGGGTTTTTTCTTTATAAGTTCTTTTTATACCAATCCACATTGCTGGTTATTTTCATCAATAGGGCCAGAAGGAGCAACAAGCCTATGGAGCCTAATAATAATGCGTAATCCTCCGATTGTAATACACTGAATAAGTAAAAATAAGAAATTCCAAGAGTGGCTGGCATAACCCATGGCTTTCCCCTTCGCTTAAAAACAGAAAAGCCATAGAAACTCAACAATAGCGTTACCGATGTTGCCGCTATTAGATAGGCCCAATTAAATCCCCAATGCTCTGAAAGGGATAAAAGAAGTAGGTAAAACACAATATTTGCCAATCCTGCCATGATATACTGAATGCTGTGAATAGGTTTCTCTATTATAACTTCAAATAGAAAAAAGGTTAAAAAGGGAATCAATAAAAATAGCAGCCCGTACTTTTGTGCCCTTTCATTTTTTAAATAGGGGCTTACCTGATCTACCATGGCGATGCCAATATTGTTATTCTGAAGCTGGGCCTTCATGTTATCCTTGTCATACCATAGTGCCGGGATATTTGCACTGAGATAATTGATATTCCATTGAGCAACGAAACTTTCGGAACCTTGCTGGTGTTCATAGGGTAAATAACGTCCTACAAAGGATAAAGCTTCCCAATTTGCATGCATTTTTAGTTCATAATTTTGGGCACTGGGATAAAAATATATTCTTCTTCCTCCCTGCAATTTTAAGTTCATTTGAAAATTGTAAATGCTAGTGCTGTTATGGACTTGCACCGAAGCGGCAACCTGATCATCCAATAATTCATTGCTTGTGTCAGGATTGAAGGAGTATTCATTGTCATTCCAAATAACGTTATCTATATAATTAAGACCGGATATATCCGATGCAGACCAAATAATCCGTGCTTCTTCCATGAGGAACTGTATATTTTCTGCTTTTTGATCTTCCATTATGGATAAATCAAAATATCCATCCATCGATATTTCTGCTCTGTAAAGAGGTACTGTATAGATAGACCGACTGCGTTTTTCACCAATTAGTTCTAAATCCACAGTATTCTCCATGGGAATAAGGAATAACTTTTTCCTGGTTTCTTCAACATAAAATTGAGTTTGTCCTTTATCATCTAAAAAACTATTATTTTGCCGTTCAATATAGGGAATTTCAAGAATAGGACCTGCGAGAGTGATCATCCCTCCCCAGCTATAAAGTATTTCCTCTTCTACATTCATTCTTCGGTTTTCTCTTTCCCCCAGTAATGAATCCATCATTGCAAGGGGAATTAAAAATAACAATAACAATAATCCAATACCCAAGGCTTTGATGGTATAGGATTTTCCTGTAAATCCAGACATAAAACTGTTTGGTTCTTTGGTTTTTTTTGCTTGATCTGTCATGACTACGCTCCTAATTGTATAATCGATAGAAATACTATGTAGTTTTTATATGTCATAGAAGGGGTATAAATCAGGCACAATTATGGCATCTTTAATAACCTTAACTAATAGAATTGTCTTTTTTGTAAATTAGGATAGAATAGGGAAATGTCTTTTATGGAGAAACAACAAAATATCGCATTGGTAGATGACGAACCAACCATCGTCAATAATATAAAGACTGCCCTTATCAAAGAGGGCTATTCTTGTAATGGCTTTATACATGGACTTCAGGCATGGGAGGCTTTTCAGGTGCAAATGCCCGACCTAATAGTATTGGATGTGATGATGCCTCAGATGGATGGATTAGAGTTATGTCGTAAAATCCGGTCCATCAACCATAAAGTACCCATCGTTTTTTTATCTTCCAGAGATGAAGAAATAGACCGCATCTTAGGGCTAGAAATGG
>JAQICO010000296.1 GCA_027858495.1 Spirochaetaceae bacterium | reverse complement strand
GCAATTCCTGCTGTATTATTTAATCGTTCTGATGTAGAATCTATAGTCATAAGCAAGTTCACCTTCTGGGTTTTACATGGTTTGTCGTTAAAGCATTGTAATACAGAAAGTTGGGCTTGTTTTTTTTATTTTTTATACGGATTCAGGTATAACTTAGGAGATAGAATGAAACCCCAAAAACTTGCAATAATTATATTAGTTCTTTTTTTTGCCCATGGTCTTTGGGCCAGTGGTGGAGGAGTTACTGAGCTAATGACCTCATTGGTACTTCAGGTCGGAATAGTTCTTTTTGCCGCACGTATTGGCGGTATGGCCATGAAAAAATTAAAAATGCCTTCGGTTCTTGGGGAATTATTGATTGGGATTCTCATCGGTCCATTCTTGTTGGGCGGTATCGCCATACCCGGTTTTCCCCATGGATTATTTCCATTGGAACATGGTTTAGGAATTCCCGTTTCTACAGAAATTTATGCATTCTCGACGGTGGCTTCTATCATTTTGCTTTTCGTCTCGGGACTTGAAACGGATCTTTCTCTCTTTTTAGCCTTTTCAGTAAAAGGGGCCATCATCGGTATCAGCGGTGTGGTTTTTTCCTTCTTCGCTGGGGCCTTTGCCGGTTCCTTGATGATGGGTACACCTTTGTTAAGTCCTGCAAACCTGTTTTTGGGTATCCTGTCCATTGCCACCAGTGTGGGTATTACCGCACGAATTCTGTCGGAGCAGCGCAAGATGGACTCTCCTGAAGGGGTTACCATATTGGCAGCAGCGGTGATCGACGATGTTCTGGGTATTATTCTACTGGCCATGGTTCTTGGGGTAATTTCCGTTTTAGCAAGCGGTGGCGAAGAGGGAGTTCACTGGGCTGTCATAGGTGGTATCGCTGCTAAGGCTCTGGGGGTTTGGCTTGGATTTACGGTGCTTGGATTGATTTTAGCACGTAGAATTGGAAATTTCCTTAAGATGTTTGGAGGTTCCACCACCATCGCTGTGCTCAGCCTTGGTCTGGCGTTGCTTATGGCCGGGTTATTTGAAAAGGCTGGCTTGGCTATGATTATTGGAGCCTATGTAATGGGCCTCAGCCTCTCTAGAACAGATATAAGTTTTATGCTTCAGGAAAAACTGCATCCCCTGATGGAATTTTTTGTTCCCATCTTTTTCTGTGTCATGGGCATGCTGGTAAATGTGGAGGTCTTTTTTCTTCCCGGAGTATTGGTTTTTGGTCTGGTTTATACAGTGGTATCCATTATTGCTAAAATCCTGGGTTGTGGAATTCCCTCTCTCTTTTTAAATTTTAATACCATAGGAGCCCTTAGGATCGGCGTGGGTATGGTTCCCCGAGGCGAAGTCGCCCTGATTATTGCAGGTATCGGTTTGGCCGGGGGAATTTTAGACGATCGGCTTTTTGGAGTGGCTGTATTGATGACACTGATTACTACTTTGTCACCGCCTCCGGTGCTGACCGCATTGCTTAAATCCAAGCGACGGGGAACCCGTAAAGAGATGAAGGGCGATAGCCGGGTGGATACTTCCTATGATTTCCCATCCTTTGAAATGGTGGAATTTGCTCTGGGAAAAATCCTGGGCAGTTTTGAAGCTGAGGATTTTTATGTCCATGAATGGGATGTGGGGCACAGGGCCTTTCAGATACGTAAAGATGAGGTATTCCTTACTCTGAATGTCTTCCAGGATAAGCTTGAATTTGTTTCTCATCAGGAGGATGTTCCCTATATTCGTACATTGGTCTATGAAACTCTATTGACCGTACAAAATACTGTGGACAGCCTTAAAAACATGGCAAAACCTGAGGAGTTAAGACAAGAAATGGCCCAGCAGGATAGTCAGGGCGGACGAGTTAAGGATAATATTTTTAAAGAATTGAAATATTCAAATATTTTGATGAACCTTGAAGCGGAAAATAAGGACCAATTAATCTTGGAGATGCTGGGTGTTTTATCCATGGAAGAGGCTATGATCGACAAGGATTTATGTTATAGAGCTGTTTGGGACCGTGAAAACACCATGAGTACGGGAATGCAGAACGGAATCGCTATTCCCCATGGTAAAACCGACGGCGTCAAGTCTATGATTTATGCCATCGGGATTAAAAAACAGGGCATGGACTTTGAGGCCTTGGATGGAAAGGATTGTAATATTTTTATAATGGTTCTTTCACCTCTCAATACCGCGGGACCGCATATTCAGTTTCTATCTTCCATCAGCGCCATTTTGAAAGATGAAGAATCTCGGCAAAGTCTTTTAAACTGTCACACTCCCAATGAGGTTAAAGATCTGCTTCTACAGCGTTCTAAGCAGGGCTGAGTTTTTCCAGGGGAGGAACTTCAATGCCCTGAAGGATGTTATTCAAAAAATCCTGACCCGAGGAATTTTTTCCAAAGCGGTCGGGTTTAAAAAGAAGCCGTTTGGACAATACAGGCCAGGCGGCTTTTTTAACATCTTCAGGAATCACGTAATCTCGTCCTTCTAAGGCTGCCAAGGCCTGGCTCACATTATAGAGGGCCAGTGTCCCACGAGGGGATACCCCCAACATGAGCGATTGATTATCCCGGGTGGCTTGAATGATCTTTAGAATATAGGATTTAACTGCATCGGAGCAGTATACCTGGGAGACTAAAGTTCTTGCTTCTTGTATCTCCTCTGGAGAGGTAACAGGCTGAGTATTTTTTTTACGGAATTGCCCCTTCATAATTAGCGCCTCATGGTATCCTTCGGGATATCCCAGACTGAGACTGAGGATGAATCGGTCTTTTTGAACTTCAGGAAGAGGAAAAGTTCCTTCGCTGTCCACGGGCGATTCTGTGGCTATAAGGAAAAAAGGCTTTGGTAAAGCCATGGATTTTCCTTCCACTGTTACCTGTGATTCGGCCATGGCTTCCAATAGTGCTGATTGGGTTCTTGGAGTGGCCCGATTAATTTCATCCACCAGCAAAAAATTGGTTATAACCGGTCCCCGGCGAAAGAGAAATTTCTGCTTTTCTTCGTTGTACACAGATACACCCAAGACATCCGAGGGTAGAAGGTCCGGAGTACATTGTATCTGCTTAAAATCGCCTCCTGCCAGGGTGGCAAATTCCTTGGCCAGTAGGGTTTTTCCTGTTCCGGGAAAATCTTCAATTAATACGTGTCCGCCGGATAGCAGGGCCGCCAACACCAGGTCCACCTTGTCCTGATGTCCCAGAAACCTCTGGGATATATGTTTTTTTATTTTTTCAGACCAAATTTTTATGGAAGTCATTTTGTTCTCCTTTTTTCAAGTCCTCTAAGCCAAGGCTCTATGGGATCCATTTCTTTGTTTGTTAATCTATGGGAGGAATAAAAATGTTTTTCAAAAATTTTACCCAGCCCTTGGAATTCTCCCTTCCAACGTGGAAAAGCAGTTGCAAGAATATCGCAGTATTCCTGGGGTGTAATACCTGTTTGGTAGGGCTGTCCTCGTTTCTTCCCCCAGCGACAGAGAAGTAAAAAGTTTTTTTCCATCCCCCTATTTAGCTTCTTTTCCTGGGGGGCCATTTGTTTTGCTTTTTTCTTGGAGGATTTTTTACTGCCGCTTATAT
>JAQICO010000424.1 GCA_027858495.1 Spirochaetaceae bacterium | reverse complement strand
TAGTGCCCCTCTTAAAAGGCGTATATTCCAAATCAATAGACAAAAAAGCACCGCACTGAAATGATCTCTGATTAGGTTAAGCCATGACCAGGAATAGAGAAATAAAGATAAGATTATAGGACAGGGCTCTCAATCTGCTGCTTTGAAAATACATCAGTAAAAAGGTCAGGCTAAGAGGGAGCAAAGGAAAAGATGTAATTGGTTCTTCCTGTGGCTTCAATATAGTTAAATACCAGTTGAACAATAAAAATGGTGGTAAAGGACAAACTGAAGCTAAGATATGTTATAGTTACGTTCTATCCTAACAGGCATTAATATTTGAGGGAGATAACTATGACGATTTACAAGGGTAATATACTCAGCTGCGACAATGAAAACAGAAAATGGAAGTACCTGATAGAACATAAAGGGATCATCCGACATCTCTGCGATGAACTGCCTCAGGAATTTCAAGGGAAGCCGGTAATAGATCTTGGCGATAAAACATTGCTCCCCGCCTTGGGAGACGGACATATTCACTTCTCCAACTGGGCCTTACTAGCGGCAAGTCAGTTCGATGTTCGAAAAGCTGAAAATATTAAAGGGATTCAGCAAATAATTTCCAGATTTATGGATTCTGCAAAAAAACCTAAAGTAGTAATCGGTTTCGGAATATCCAGGCATTCACTGGAAGAAGGAAGACTAATCACTCGACAAGAGCTGGATCAAGTCTGCCCTGAAGTACCCATGATGCTGATCTGCTACGACGGGCATTCTTCTATCGCCAACTCTTCTCTGATGGATCTCTTTCCAGAAGAATTCAAGGGATTGAGAGGATTTCATGAACAAACGGGTCAACTATTCCAGGTAGCTTACTTTTCCTGCACAGATTTTGCTACTTCCTTAGTTCCCACGGGACAGCTTATTAAAAGCATCCTAAAGGGATTTGATCTGCTGGCAGAACGGGGAATCGGCATGATGCATTGTGTGGAAGGAATCGGTTTTCCAGGTGATGCAGATGTAACGCTGGTTTCCCTCGCAGCCCGGGCAATGGCTCGTAAAACCGGTTTCCAAACCCGTTTATCTTTTCAAACTATGGACCTGAATAAAATACGAAAAAGAAAACTTTCCCGGGTGGGAGGTTGTTTTGCCACAGCAATTGACGGCTGCTTTGGAGCTTGTGATGCGGCTCTTCAGGAACCCTATACAGATGATCCTGAAAACCTGGGGATTCTATTTCAGGAAGAAGAGGAATTGATGAGTTTCGTCAGGGATGCTCATAAAGCGGGGCTCCAGATATCACTCCATACCATCGGCGATGCTGCGGTAAAAAGAGCAGTAAATGCCTTCGAAATTGCGCAGAATGAATTCCCCCGTGAAGACTGCCGCCATATATTGATCCATGCCTGCCTTATTCAGGAAGAAGATATGAAGCGTATTATGGAACTGAATTTGACAATAACTCTACAACCCTCCTTTCTAGCCAGTCCTCTGGAACCCCTGAGTTATCTGAAGGAAATATTGGGAGATCGAATCAATACAGGATCTCCCTTAAAACGCTTCCTGCAAGAGGGGATTCCCCTAAGCGGAGGCTCCGATGGACCAGTAACCCACCCCGACCCCATTGAAGGCCTGACAGCCTGCATGAACCATCCCTATGATCCTAAACAGAGCCTCACCATGGAAGAAGCCCTGAAGCTCTACACATCAACCCTCTGTTATAGCTCCTTCGACCAAGGAGACCGGGGAACCTTGGAAGCAGGCAAAATCGCCGATATGACATTATTAAACTGCGATCCCCTAAAACTGGGTGCCCATGAAGTAAAAGAGAAACTAAAGGTTGAACAACTCTACTTAAAGGGAAAAAAGTATAAAGGCGGAATGACCATAGCTGGCCTGTTGATACGGGGGCTCTTCGGAAGAAAGGTAAAAATTTAAAAATTCTTACCTTAATATCAATTCTTTCAACCGGAGGAGCACAAATAATCACCCAGAAATGTATAAACCATGAATTGAGTTCAGTATTCCGTGGCTCCCAAATCAGGTAATCCTGTTACGGCGCTTCCATTTATATCGGTGCTGCGGTATTGCTGATATGTTCCGGCATCCACGGCCGGAGAAGTATTCTGCAGAGTAAAATCTCCATTTTGGGGATCGCTGAATAGAGGATCCTGAAAAAGAGAATGGTCATCGTAACCGGTATCCTCAGTGTATTGATTAAGATCTGAGTGGTTGTAGGCATAATAGGTATTGGAATTATTGGTTAACATATAGGGATCTGCAGGCTGAGCCCAGAGATTGTAATCCACAGAAATGAAGCCCTGGTATCCCCAAGGATCTTCTTCATAAAAGAGCATCTGAGCTTCAATTCCCTCACCATCTGTATATTGGATATCGCTGAAAAATATATTATTTTCGATATGTACTTCACGTGTTTGAGCTTCATGATAAAAAATGGCCACATGAAAAATATAGGGGTCAGATCGGTTATTTCTGTTCCCGCCCCAGCCCGCTCCGGCATTATAGCAGCTGTTATTAATAAAGTAGATATTTTCTGTCCTGGATTGAGCAGGCCGATTCCATATTTCAAAGGAAGAGAGACCGCAGTTCCATATGACATTATTACGGTAGACAATGTTTTTCTGAACCGAGACACCGCCGTTGCTCTGATTGGTCAGCCCTGTATCGTAAATCTCATAGATGCGGCAGTTTTCTACCAGATGGTCCGAGGCATTGGCCCAGAATTCAAGGCCGTTTCCGTAGCGGCGGCTTTCGGATCCTTCACCGTCCAAGTGCCCCCCGCCGATATAGCTAATTTCGCAACTACGGACAATCAAGTGGCTGCTGTTACCCCCGCCGAAACCGTGGGCACTGCCGAACTGCAGGTGCAGATCTTCAAAAAGAGCATAGGAGGAATTGGAAATATCTACAATATGGCGGGTTAAGGCCGCTTCGATATTATTGTATACATTGCCAGGATTACCGGAGCTATAGAGATAGAGATGCTCTGACACTCTATCATAATAGAAATCGCCCTGAGATGATAATTCGCCAAGGAACCATTTTTTGTTATTCAAACCGGTGAGCCCATTTACAAAAAGAGATCCCACATCGCAGGGAAAGCTTGCAATGCTTTTCCAGATATTATTGCCCTCATCTGCCCAGTCTGTGTCTAGAGAAACATTTTTAGACCCAAGAATCAGGGGCCTATCCCCTGCTCCGTAAGCACCGTAACCTGTCCACCCCTGGGCTGTTCCGCTTTCAACTACTAACTGCCCCCGATAGGTTCCGCCTCTTTTGAGTAAAAGGGTATCTTCGCTGTCCAGGGTTCCATCGTTGGCATGGAGCAGGGTTTTCCAGGGTGACTCTTGGGAACCGGTATTAGTATCACTGCCGGTTTCAGAGTCAATATAATATATGTTGCTTGAGGAAATTACTTCCTGAGGCAGCTGCATAGAACTGTCGAAATCATTGTTTCCCCCGCCGGAGGGAATAAAAAGGCCGGCACATCCCCACAGGATTAACAGGCCAACCGAAATAATGAAAATGGCAAAGGTTCTATACAAAATTTTCATATGCATAATTTAACACAGTATTACCCAGAGGTGGTAGATAGGGGGAACACTTTTATCCAGCTCTATATCAACTCTTTTAAAGTATTCAACAGCTTGTCGTTATCAATGGGTTTGGCAATAAAATTTTCAATACCCAGAGATAACATATATTTCAGTTCCTTCTCGTTTTTCAAGGAAGTGATGAAAATGATTTTTACTTTGCTACTCTCAATATCCGTTTTTATTCGTCGGATGAATTCCAATCCGCTGATATCGTGAAGCCTTTGTCCGATGGTAATAACATCGGGAGAGAATTTATAGAACTTGTCCATGGCTTCCAATTCATCGGAGGCGGTCATCACAAAATACCCCGCTTGGGTAAGCACTTTTGCCAGGGATTTTGTGACATATAGGAGACCATCTACCACGAGAACCTTGGTGAAGGAATGTATGCTGCGCAATTTATAATCTTTGCTCAACCGGTACCTCCTACTTAAAAGGGTTTCCTGAAAGAGCTTCTTCGATAATATTGAATTCGTCTATCCTTTGCTTTTCCTCCAGCATTTCTCCCAGTTCATTATTAATCTGTACTAAGCGAGTATCTAAGAAATTAAAGGTTTTGTAGCGGAATAGGGAACAGATGGTCCAGCATAATTCTATATAATAGTTGAATATACTGAATACAGGTTTCCCCATCCATTGCTCCGGCTTATACACCATATACTTAATATAGCCGTATTGAGAATATTCGGATTTCTTTGCAATCTCTCCATAGGCTTGAAACATTAATGAAATATTGAATAGATCCTCCAGAATAACAGAAAAACAGGCGTAAAGCTTTCTTTGGTTCTCGGTTTTATTCAAACTTTCCGGATTCCTATGATGTCTGAATTTCATCAAAGGAATCGCCGTAGATGTATCCACGCTATAATAATTGTAGGCGTTTTCAAAGTCCTTTGAAAGCTTCTGATATAGGTTAGGAAGCTCTTTATCCTGTATCAACTGCAAGTTTACTTGCGATTCATTTTCTTTAATGAGTAACCAATCTTTAAAAATAAATTCATGGAGGCTGTAAAGAAGTCCCTGAATGGTTAATAAAAATAACAATTGATAATTCTCCCGGTCCACATTCCAGGAATGCTCCAGTTTTTCGTAAAATTCCACTAAAATCCTTGGCTCATCGCTTTCTCGATTACTATTGTGGCTAAGCTGTAGCAGATGCTCCTTTTCCTGTTCAATGCCCTCTATGGTTTTATTAAGATTTTGGCAATAGTTTAAAAGACTTTGCAAAACTTTTTTGCTGCATTCATAACATTTCCCCTGGATAATCTCATCTTCTTTATGGAGGAATAGGTCTTCCCAAGAATAAAAACAGCGGTTAATAACCATGTTATAGGTAAGGATAATTTCTCGGAATGATAGAGGAAGGGAATAGGGTTTGAAGAACATTTTCAGTTTCTCCAGCATGTCGTCGAATTTCTCTCTATTCTTTTCATAGTTTCTATTATTCGCTTTAAGTAATTTCTCAAATATCCCCAGAAGCCCATCAATATAATAATCATGGTAGGTAATTTTTACATAGGCTCTTTCCAGCTTTAGAAAATCATCTTTAATAATCTCATTCTGTTTCACCACATGGTAAAATTTGTCATAAAAATTCTTAAAAGTCACAACCACGTTGTATTCCCAAATGGAGATATATTTCATTTGCCAGCCGTTATCCAGAATTACATCAATAAAGGGAGAAAGCTTTAATAAATGTTTCAAAAAAAGGTTATCCAGCTTTTCCTTAAAGTAGTAACTGGGGGCGATCTTTGTCCCTAGAAAAGAAAATACAATTAGATATTTATCCTGATTCCATTTTTTTATTTTTTTCCGCTGTTTAAAATAAAAAGGGAAAAAACCCATTTCCTTGAACACATGCTTCAAGGGGGGCATATGAGGTTTATATTTGTTTCTTATCGCACTGTAATTAATTGATAAATCCGTCATATTAATAAAGTATATGGATGATCGGACCGATTGCACACCTTCTATTTTTTATATGGTAAAATAAATTGTGCAAAGCTCTAAATTTTCAGCCTATCAACATCCGAAACAATGGGAGATTCATCCTTTGGTGGGTGTCTCTTTACATTGCACAATAAGGGGTTACATTATTTATACTCGACTTCCTCCCCCCTTGCACTATATAATAGCTGTTGTTAAACTGATAAAATATCCTGGAGGTTGGTTATCGACAAAGAACATAGTTCGTTAAAATCGTTGGTTATCGATAAAGAACATAGTTCGTTAAAATCGAATGATCCGCGACAAAACCATTTACTTTCCGTTTTGCCGGAAGGGGAATTCGCCCGTATTTTTCCCTATCTGGAGCTGATAAACCTGGAACTGGGAAAAGTCCTCTACGAGTCCGGCGGTAAATTGGGTTTCGTATATTTCCCCACCACGGCCATAGTCTCACTACTCTCAGTGATGGATAATGGCTCTTCTGCCGAAATAGCCATCGTCGGTTATGAGGGAATCGTGGGTATCGCTCTTTTTATGGGGGGAGAAACCATGGCGAACCGAGCCGTAGTACAGAGCGCAGGAATGGCCTACCGGCTGAACGGAAATATCCTGAAAGAGGAATTCAACCGCGCAGGCCCCGTCCAGCATCTGCTGCTTCGCTATACCATGGCTTTTCTTGCCCAAATGGCGCAGACCGCCGTTTGCAACCGCCACCATACCATAGACCAACAACTCTGCCGCTGGTTGTTGCTCAGCATTGACCGGCTGCCTTCCAACAAGCTGTGCATGACCCAGGAACTCATTGCGAACATGCTGGGCGTGCGACGGGAAGGCGTGACCGAGGCAGCGGGGAAATTACAAAAGGCTGGTTTGATAGACTATAACCGGGGACACATCACCGTGCTGGATCGGCCGGGCCTGGAGGCACGGGTTTGTGAATGCTATGGAGTCGTCCGGGACGAGTTCGCCCGCCTTCTGCCCGACGTAATCGCTATATAGATTTTCTTAGTATCCCATGGAGCCCAGATCTAGGGTGATGAAGGGACGCAGATCGCCTCCAAATCCCTCCATGAGACCGGCCCGTAAGGTTGCCCCAAATCCATCGTTCAACCGCATACCAACCACCATATCCACCAAGGAGTTCTGCCGTCTGTGCGCTATCGAACAGACGGCGGCCGGGAAAATGAATATCTTTGATTCATAGGACAATAAAAAGGAGTTTTATATGGAAATCAACGAAGTAAGTAAAACGGCTCAGAGGAGTTTCAAATCGTTTTTATCGGACAAACCCATGTGGGTGTTCTGGATCGCCTATACCCTTCTGTGCGGGATTTTATTCGGTATATTTTTTACCACCTTGTATTTCATGGCGCAGCTATGGTGGGTACCGGTAATCGTAGTGGTTGTCATTGGAATGCTTTGGGGAACCTTGGCATATCCCAACGAACCGAAGGTACCAAAGGAAAAAAAGCCTAAAGAAAAAAAATCCTAGGGGAATGGGGCTGTCGCAAAAGTCATGATTTAGTTCTGAGACAAGGCGATTTTTGAACCGGCAACGCAGTGTAGAGGTACTACATGAGTAGCCCGTGCAGAAAATCAACGCAGTATCAGGGTTAA
>JAQICO010000088.1 GCA_027858495.1 Spirochaetaceae bacterium | reverse complement strand
CGGCCAGGAAGTGGGTGTTTCGGCGTTACAGATGATTCAAGCTGCCACAGTACTGGCCAATAGCGGAGTATTACTGGAACCCCACATCGTTGAAAAGGTGGTATCTGCCCAGGGTGAATTGATAAAGGATTACCCCAGACAGGCATTGAGGGAAGTGTTGTCCCCAGAGAATGCAGAACTGATTTTACATCTGATGAGAAATATCGTGGAATCCCCCCATGGAACCACTAGGAGGGCCTTTGTTGAGGATTTCCCCATTGCGGCCAAATCCGGGACAGCACAAATCATCAATCCCGAAAACGGTGAATATTATAAAGACCGTTTTACCGCATCTGTATTATCTATCTTTCCAGCCGATGACCCGAAACTCATAGCCTATGTAGTATTGATAAATCCCAAGGGTGACAGTTATTACGGCGGTCGAATTATTTCTCCTATTATCAAAGAAATCGCTCTAGAAATGGCCCCCTATTATAATATTCCCCTACAGGGCAGTCAGGTAATTGAACACAGCGGTCGAATAAATCTGGATCCACCGGAACCACTTACAGCCAGCGATGTAGTACCTAATTTTGTAGGACTGCCCAAAAGAGCTGTATTACCCTTCTTTGGTGAAACCGGTATAAACCCCAGTTTTAAGGGGGAAGGCCGAGTGATTTTTCAAATTCCCGATGCTGGAACGCCCCTGGATGGTCTTGAGGAAATTTTTCTGGAGTTCCAATGAGTTATTTTAAAAAAAATCTAGCTATTCTAAAAGAAAGATTTCCATGGGATAAATGGGATGAGGAGACGGCTGAAAAATCCTCCTGGACGGTTCATCATGACAGCGTGACATGGGCGAGCTCCCAGGGAATAAGTATCTGCTCGCGGCATAATCCCCAGAGAGAAGCCCAGCGGTTTATTGCCCATAATCCTTCTCCCTATAAAATGGTTTGTTTTTTAGGACTAGGTTTAGGTTATACTCCCGAGGCCTATGTAGAAGCATATCCAGACAGTATGATCATCGTTGTAGAACGTTCAATGGGCAATTTTCGAAAAGCCCTTGAATCAAGAGATTTAGGCAAATTTTTGAGCCATGAAAAACTATATCTGCTGATTGATTCTCAACCATATCTCTTAAAACAATTACTCCAAGATTTACAGCAACCCCTACTGCATAATATTTCTCATCGTGTTCTATATAAACAGGATGAAGAATATTATGGAGCCTTTGTAGAAGTGATTAACCATTGGCAACAGCGTAAAGAAGTAAACAGAAATACCTTGAAGCGTTTTGGCAAACTATGGATACGAAATTTTGCCCTGAACCTTCCCAGTATAAACAGGGCCAATGGCCTTTCCTGTTGGAGGAATCGTTATAAAGGGGTTCCTGCGGTGGTGGTCGCAGCCGGTCCAGGTTTAGACGAACAATGGAAAAACCTAAGGGAATTATCCTCTAAGATGATTATCATCGGAGTGGACACGGCCTATCGAAGCCTTAAAAGAGAAAATATTCCGGTGGATTTCCTTGTTGTAACCGATCCACAATATTGGAATTCCAGGCATTTGGATTTTCAGGAACCCAATGAAATTCTGATTTCCGACAGCTCTACTCATCCACGGGTATTTCGTCAGCAAAAGGGCCCTATTTTTCTTTCAACTTCCCACTTTCCTCTGGCTGGAAGATTTGAGGATTTTTTGGATGTAAAACTAAAATCCGGTGGATCTGTTGCCACCAGTGCCTGGGGAATGGCCAGATTATTGGGTTGTTCTCCCATTTTTTTGATTGGTTTAGACCTATCTTATCCACAATCAACCACCCATAACAGAGGAAGTTATTTTGAAGAACGGAGTTTAAATATCAGCAGAAGGTTGAGCGGCGTGGCCCAGCATAATTGGGATGGGCTGCACTCTGCTCCTGCTGTTTACCGAGAGGGACAAAAGGCCGGTAAATCGGTGCACAGCGATCAACGGATGTCCATCTATCTGGATTGGTTTTCCGAAGAAACCGCCAAGGCGGAGGATGGTCCCTTTATCAATTGCTCCACCCGAGGAGCCAAGATTAAAGGAATGATTGACGGCTCTCTAACCATGATCTCTCATTATCCGGATATAGAAGAAAAACCTAAAAAGCTTCTGGATAGAATATCCAAGGACATCCCCAGGAGAGATCCGGAAAGGGTGGTTCAACAATTGAACCAGTTGATCTTAAGCTTGGATCGTTGCTCGGACATTGTAAAAGCTGGGATGAAAGGAAGTGAAAAGCTTCAATCCCTGTTCTATGAAAACAAGGACCTGCAAGAACAATTAGAGCAATTGGGAAATATCGATGTGGCCTTAAAAAACCTCAAAGACCGGGACATCGCCGGTTTTCTAATTGAACCCTACTTAGAAGAAATATTATCCAAGCAGGATGAAAAAAAACCCGAACAAATTCTGCAAAGCAGTATACAGCTTTATCAAGAAATGTATCGATCCCTGGAATACCACCGCAAAATATTAAAAAGCTCCCTAGAATTTTTCAATAAATAAATCTTTTACTCAAGCTTTAGGCTATGTTACCGAAAATAAATTTGAGAGGTAATGGTACCTTTAAATATACGCGGTTCGTAAGCTTAACCTGACGTCCAGAGCTTACGGACCTTTTTTATTTATAACAAGCTTTGGGGATCGATGTCCACTTCTATATAAACCGCAGAGTTCAATTCAACTTCCTTCATATAATGAGAAACCAATCCATGGATCTCTGAAAGCTCCTTTGCTCTTAATAATAGTTGATATCTAAAATTCCCCGACACCTTGCCTAAGGCGCATTCCGCAGGGCCCATAAGATCTTGTGCCCCCCAATGTTTGAATATCCCTGCAGCCTTTTCCGCTTCTGCTATGGCCTTTTCCTCTACCCTGCTACGAAAAACCAGACGTATCATCCGTGCTGCCGGTGGAAATCCAAGAAGTTTACGGGTCTGCCACTCTTCCTGAAAGAACTCTTCCAATTCCCCCTTAATGGCCATCTGCAGGGCCGGGCTTTGAGGCCGAAAGGTTTGCAGAATAACCACGCCGTCATCGCTATAACGGCCTGCCCTTCCGGCTACCTGGGTTACCAGATTGAAGGTTCTTTCGGGAGATCTGAAGTCCGGCAGATTTAATGTGGTATCTGCCAAAATGATGCCCACCAGTTTAACCCCTGGGAAATTCAAACCCTTGGCCACCATTTGGGTTCCCAATAGGACCTGAGATTCGCCCTCTTTAAAAGCCTTCAGAATACGCTTGGTTTCACCCTTTTTTGAAGCGATATCTCTGTCTAAGCGCAGCAGAGAAACCTTGGGAAAGAGGCGCTCCATCTCATGCTCTATCTGCTCAGTGCCAAAGCCGCTGTAACCTACATCAAAGGAATTACAACTTGGACATTTGGGAGGAACAGGCCGTTGATATCCGCAATAATGGCATATCATTGCGGAACGTTCTTTATGAAATGTAAGCCCCACGGAACATTGATGGCAAGTCAATTCATAGCCACAGCTACGGCAATGGAAATGATAACTGAATCCCCGGCGGTTTAAAAACAACACTACCTGCTTACCCTGGGAGATGGTTAGGTTAATTTCCTTTATTAGCAACTCCGAAAATATTCCCTCTTCTCTGGTCATATCCACCAGTTTTATCGTGGGTAATTTTCCCCCGGCAGCCCTTTGAGACATTTGAATGGCCTGGATTTTACCCTGTTTTATCGAATACCAGGCCTCCAGGGAGGGCGTTGCACTGCCCATGATAAATAAGGCCTTGGACTGAGAGGCTCTGTACATGGCTACTTGCCGACCATGATATCGTGGTGTTGAGCCAGCCTTGTAGGAGCTTTCATGTTCTTCGTCCAGAATGATTAACCCCAGGGATTTCACCGGAGCAAACACTGCGCTTCGTGCCCCGATAATAAAATCGGCCTCCCCGGACAGTATGCGCCGCCATTCCTTCAGACGTTGAGAGGGAGTCAGATGTGAATGCATCACTGCCACTCTTTTGGGAAATCGCTTTTTTACAGGGTCGATCAATTGATGGGTAAGACTTATTTCCGGAACCATATAGATAACCGATTTATTCTGCTTCAGCACCTGTTCTGCTAAAAGAAGGTACACTTCAGTCTTTCCTGAACCGGTCACCCCCTGAAGATACCAAAACCCCTGAGGATCAGCTGAGATGGACTTTAATGCAAGGTTCTGCTCTTCGGTCAGTTCTAAATTCTTGACTCGATCCATGGAATTATCCAAATCCATGGCAGGAATCTCTTTTTCAACACGGCCACCGGGCAGCATGGTAAAAAGAGCCTCCCCAAGGGAACAAAGATAAAAGTCCGATAACCAACGGGCAAGATCTAAAGAGTCTTCCTGAAAAAGAGCTTCTTTATCTACCAGACGCAGAAGGGCCTTGGCCTTATAACCATGGGGTGCCTGCTGCCCCACTGAGATTATTAAACCGGTTAGTTTTCTATTTTTAAGCTGGGCTTCAGCCCTCATTCCAATGGATGGTTTTTCATCGGTGAAACTGTAGGTAAAACTTTGTTTGACAGGAAGGTTGAATACCAATTCCACATAGTAGATATTATCGTCCATGTTCCACAAAGTCTTTTAATAGTTTTAAGTCCTCCCAAACGGGTCTTTTAAGCTGGGGATGCATTTTCACCCAAATAGGATCATAGGTTGCCAAAACCAAAGGAGCTGGACCTTCCAGGGGCTGCCCGCGAAGCTCTTCAAAACGATTGGGCGGAATCTGAATAAAACTCAAGGCCGATGGACCTAAAAGCAATAAAACCTTTGGCTGAATACTATCTACCTGATCCTGCATGAAATGACGGCATGCGGAGAGTTCTTCAAGAAAGGGAGGGCGATTGCCCGGTGGCCGGCATTTAACAATGTTGGTCAAATAACAGTGTTTGTCTAAATCCAGACCAATGGCACTGATCCATTTCCCCAGGAATTCCCTCGATTCCCCGGCAATTGGTTTTGCTTCATCATCGCTGTCATAATCCGGAGCGGGTAGAATGATCATTAGGGTTGATTTTAAATTACCCTGACCGACGATGGCCTGTTTTCGAGCCAGGTGTAAATCGCAGGATTTGCATTGGGATATTTCACCGGAGGTTTCTTTAATCTGTTCCAGCTTAGCCGGATGTAATTCTCCCCGGGGATTATCTCTGATTAAAGAAACGTTAAATTCCGGTGCTTGAGGATGGGGCTGTTTATAGCCCTCTTTAATCATGTCTTCCACATCCTCTAGGATGTGCCATAACTCAGTAAAAGCTGCACTTTGATCCATAGTCAACGTTCTCCAAAAATAAGCCCCCTGGTGGAGCTGTAGGACCGACATTATCGCGGTCTTTACTCTTTAAGATTTCCAATAGTTCTTGGGAACCCCTATCTTTTTTACACAGATCAATGATCGTACCGGTTAGAGAACGTACCATCTTCCAGAGAAAAGCATTACCCTGAATCTTAAAGATAAGAAAGTCTCCTCTTCGTATAAAATGAGCCTGGAATAATTCTCTAACCTTGCTTTCGCTCTTGTCTCCGGCAGCGGCGAAACTGCTGAAATCGTGGATACCCGTCAAAACTGAAGCGATACTGTTCAGGGTTTTAAGATTCAGAGGATGCCTTACGGCAAAACAATGATCTCTATAGGGGGCAGGTAATACCGGTCCATTAAAAATATAATAACCGTACTGCCTTTTTTTTGCATCATAGCGTGAATGGAAATCTCCATCCACCCCACAAGCCTTTAATACACTAATCTCTCTGGGTAAATGACTGTTAATGGCCAAGTGTATTTTTTCTGTTGGAATATTGGAATCTTTCAAATCGAAATGTGCCACCTGTCCGGTGGCATGTACGCCCGCATCGGTTCTACCTGACCCATGAATATTAATAGTCTGTCCTGTTAATTTCTTCAGAGAATTCTCAAGGGCTTGTTGAACCGTAGGATCATTTTTTTGCCTCTGCCACCCGGCAAAGGAGGTTCCATCGTAGGAAACTAACAGAGCAATTCTAGGCATCCAGTCCCAATTCCTGCAAGGCTTTTTTAATTTCTTTATGTAAATCTCTGGAATGGTCCAACAATACTCCGGGTTTAGATTTGGAAGACTTTCCCATACCTACAATTCTTGAAATGGTAGAACGTGCTCTTTTCAAAATGATGCCCCGGGTCTGAGGGTCATTTTTTTGACCATATTCATATTCCAATAAACCAGAGAGATATAAAACACCATCAAAACTATAATTTTTATCGATATCTGGGCCGAATTGCTGCAACTGTGAAACTACTTCTTTACCCTTTTGGTCCTGCTCCACCACCTGTGCATATAAGAAAGCAGCCTTTCGATAAAAGATATTTCGAAGATAATCCCAATTTTCCTGGGGTTTTTTAACGTGTAAATCATCACATAACCAAGCCCCTCGAAGAGAACAAAGAGCCTGACGGAAACAAGGGGAAAATTCCTTGGGATAGTGCTCGTAACATAGCAGCGCTAAAAAATAAGACGCAATCCCTTCTTGGAGCCCACGGTTTTCTGTAAAATTTACATCCACTTCCAATTCACGCAATTCCTGTTTTCTTCGGTGAGTTTCCTCTTTCAATTTTGCCAAGGTTTGGGCAGGTGGTTTTAAAAAATCCTTGGGAAAGGCGGCATTATAACATTTAGGGCACACAGTAACGGGATATATTAGGGGATAAATATCCCCATATTTTTCAGTGGGTAGATAGACACGATGGAGTTCCTGGGTCAATTTACCAGCGTTCATTCTGCCCCCGCCGGATAGAATCTCCTCTCGGTTAAATTCCATGTCACAAACAGGACAGACTAACTTTTCCGAGGCTCTAAAACTAATTTTTTTTTGCGGAGCCACTATTCACCTCTCACAATTTCTAGGGTTATATTTCTTGGCTGGTAGTTTAGCACCGATAAATCCGGTGGTATATTTACCCTAATAGGTACGGTATAACTGCCGGGCCTACTTATGCTACTACAGTCTAGGGTAAAGGAAATAAACCCCTCTTCAAGAGCCTCTAAAGTTAACTGAGCTCCCTGCAGGGTGATACTCCCCTTTAACAATTCTCCTTGAAGCTTAAGCCCTGGGGGAAGATCCACCAGAGCCAGGGGTATATTAGACAGGGTTTTTACCAATTCAGCCTCGTGGATAACTCCACGAAATTCAACTACATTTCCACCGGGAAAAAGAACCTGCGGCGAAGGTTTAACCAAGCGGGTGGACACCGTAAAATCCTCATATTTCTGACTGATATTGATGGTCTCTGTATAAATAGCCTTAAGACCATCCATCTGACTTCTAGGACCAATGACGGTTACCGACGAGGGAGAGGTGAAAAACTGGGTTAGTTCGTAACCCATGGAGGGGAACCCCTTAAGTGATGGTTCTACAGGAAGACTGAGTTCCACCTTTTCTTCCAGATATAAAACCAAGTCGCCCGGTTCCACCCGAATTTCCAAATCAGAAACGCTCAGAGCACTGCCGCTTTTAAAGATTTGTATAGGCTCTCTAAATCCGCCTTCCTGTTTATGGCTACGGTAGTCAACCACCGCTGAAATGTCCTCTTCCAGGACTGTGTATATTTCTTCTCCGCCCCTTAAAAAGATTCTTACATTGTTGATATGGTCCTGGGCCACCACATAAGAATCATCCACATGGATTTCCAAAGGAACGGAAAAAACACGCTCGGACATGGAGGAACTTCGGTAAAAATAAAATAAAACCATGGCCAGCAAAAGTGATAGCACCTTAATATACCAGCGGTTTAACATGCGGTCGAGGATGACATTACTCACGGACTACCCTCCAGGTTTTCCTTATCTTGAACCTGTAATAATCGACGAAGCTGACGCCCCGCTTCATCCACAGATATTCCGTAAAACAAATTGGAATCGTAGGCCAGTGAAATAGCACCGGTCTCTTCAGAGGCCACTAAAATTACTGCGTCACTTTCTTCAGCCAATCCTAGAGCGGCCCTATGCCTTGTACCGAAACTCTTACGGATATCCCCCTGTTTTGATAGGGGTAAAAAACACCCCGCTGCAGCAATTTTACCATCCACCACCACCATGGCCCCATCGTGGAGGGGGGTATCATGTCCAAAAAGAGTAATTATCAGACTAGAAGAAAGATCAGCGTTTAATTTGGTTCCCGTATCCAGAATATTTTTCAGCCCCACGGTGCGGGAAAAGACCACCAAGGCTCCTCTTTTTCTACTGCCCAGGACTTCCAGAGCATTTAAAACATAATCGATATGATAGGATCTGGAACGGGCTTTGAAACGAAAGATTTCCCGTTGACCTATACGTGTAAAGATTCTCCGCAGTTCAGGTTGAAACACAATTGCCAGAGCAATCATGATACCGGGAACCAGTTTGTTTAAAATCCATAACATAGTGCTGAGATTAAAAAATAAAGCCAGGGCGTATACCAAGGCGATGGTCACAGCCCCCTTGAGCAGCTGTATAGCCTTGGTTTCTTCCAAAATGCTGTAACTCTGGTAGAGAAGAAAAGACAATAATCCCACATCGAGTATGGGGATAATAATATTTTCAAATAGGGGTATTCTGTTTAACCAGTCCATAACAAATCCTTTAAGACCTTAAGAGCCTGAACATGGGGCTCCACATCGTGAACACGAATGATCGAAGCCCCCTGCATTATAGCATAAATATCGGCGGTTAGACTTCCAAAAAGCCGTTTTTCCGGAGGTAAATTTAGAATATTACCAATGTAGGATTTTCGGGACAATCCAATTAAGACTGCATAGCCCCATTGTTTGATTTTTGGAATATCCCGAAGGATTTGTCGGTTATGTTCCTGGGTTTTTCCAAAACCGATTCCCGGATCCAAAATGATTTTATCTGCGGACACCCCTGCGGCCAATGCCTTGTCTGTGGAGACCATCAATTCCCTTTTAAGATCCACCAAAAGGTCTTCATAACAGGGATTTTTCTGCATGGTTTCCGGGGTTCCCCGCATATGCATTAAAACTAGATAACAATCATGTTCTGCCGCTAATTGAGCCAGTTGTTCGTCGTCCCTCAAACCGGAAATATCGTTTATCATCTGAATACCCAATTTTAAAGCCTCTTTGGCCACGGAGGACTTTCGAGTATCCAGGGAAAGGGGTATGTCGCTCTCCCTTCGGATACCCTCAATCACCGGCAGTACCCGATCCATTTCTTCCTGGGCGGAAACATAGGAAGAACCGGGCCGGGAGGACTCTCCACCGATATCCAGGATATAAGCGCCCTGATCTATAAGGCTTTTTGCCTGCAACCAAGGAGAATCGGAAGAATTAACCCTGCTCTGGGCATAAAAAGAGTCTGGAGTACAATTGAGTATTCCCATAATCCGGGGAGTAGAAAAATCCAGCATAGCTATACACTAAACCATTAGCTCCGCAGTGAAAAGAAAGTTTTATCAATTAATGGCTGGATTAATCCTCCAACAGGGTTATTTCGACCCTTCGATTAATCCTGCGCCCCTGATCGGTTTGATTATCCGCCAGGGGTTCACTGCCGCCAACACCACGATAGAGAAATCGATCGGGGGAAATGCCGCGGTCAATCAGCTCCTGCACCACCACCTGGGCACGTTGAAGGGATAATAAA
The DNA here is from genome assembly GCA_027858495.1 of Spirochaetaceae bacterium. Classification (GTDB taxonomy): domain Bacteria; phylum Spirochaetota; class Spirochaetia; order DSM-2461; family DSM-2461; genus JAQICO01. The sequence continues at coordinate 1,765 of JAQICO010000088.1, read as the reverse complement.
AGCTGAGATTCCTGAGAACCCACATCGGCGGTGTGTCCGCATACCAGGAAGGTCTTTTTTTCAACGGTGGATAGGGCTTGGGCGATACGGTCTAATAAGGGTCTATCCTCGAGTAAAATCACCGCCTGGTCCGGTAAAAAATGGAGATTATTCAAAGAGAGAGTAAGGCCCTCAGTGCTTTGATGTACCGTTAAATCCTCTTCATCCATAAGCTGTTGTATTTGCTGATTCTCTGAGTTTTGTCGATCCTCCTGGGAATTTTGCTGCTGATTCTGCTGATCCTCTGTGAGGGAGGGAATGACGGGTATATTCCGGGAAAATCCCGAATTGAGATTATCGAGGAATTCTCCTTGGTTTAGCAGGGAAACGCCTTTGTAAAAGGTTAAATTAAAACCTCTTTTTTCTAGGGTCTGTCCATCGGTGAAGGTCCATTGCTCCTGAAAGTTATCCCGCATTAAAATGGGTGACATGGTTTCAACATCCACGGTGATGGTAACCACATGACTGCCCGAAAGATTAGTTAGAAAACGGTCGGCCGAGGCATTGCTCCCCTTTGAATAACGCAGGGCATATTGAGCCTTGATAAAATAAACTGGTCGCCCGTTATATTCGCCCTGCCCCTCAAAGGAATAACCGCAGTAAAGGGGAATTTCAGCCCATAAATCTCCCCGTAGGTTTTCAACTTCCATGGATAAAGGGGCTTCCCAACGGTCTCCGGGGCTGACAGGGTCTCTGGGAAATTGTGGAAAGTTTCTTACTCGAGGGCTTCGGCCTTGATTGAGCAGTGTCATAGAACCTTGAACATTTTGCCGGTAGGATGCCTGAACTTCGCGTTCTAAGGGAAGAGCCTGGGCAAATCCCTCTTTTTTTATCTCCTGGGCATTATACCAGTGCCCCTGTATTTCATAGATACCACTTTCTACTTCCTGGCTTTTTAATATTGCCCTTACCTCTCTGTTTACATAGCCCAAATAATTCCCATTGAGTCTTTTACTAAAATCGGCTCTCTCAACCACTGTGAAATGGGGTTCTAGATGAAAACCAAACTGCACTTCTTGTGAAAACAGAATCAGTGGCATAATAAAAAGAAGGGGGATCAGGGTATATTTCATTAAAAGCCTCCTGGAATACAATCATCATCGGAGGATTCCATGGTTAGTTTCACTTTTTTAGCCGCAATGTATACCTTTGACTTATGAAGGAAGCCCTTAAACTTATTATTGATCCCCCCTGTTCTGCCGCGAGGAATATGGCAGTGGATCATCTGCTCTTTGAAGATTCTGGTGCTTGGCTTAGATTGTATCAATGGGAAATTCCATCGGTCTCTCTTGGATATTTCCAAAGTTCCCAAGAAGTGAATCTGCAAGCCATTAAAGATAGTAATACTGCATTGGTTCGTAGAATTACCGGTGGCAAGGCAGTGCTACACCAACATGAACTTACCTATAGTCTCTCGGTACCGGTGGATTGGTTTCCCGGGGCACTGCATGAATCATATAAAGCCATAGGGCTGTGCCTCTTGGAGGGACTAAAACAGTTAGGAGTAGATTCTGAACTGGTGGAACGAAAACCTGAGGCCTTTGAAAATGGAAATTGTTTTCAGGTCCCCGGTTGGTATGAACTAATAAGCCGGGGAAAAAAGATCATTGGCAGTGCCCAGAAGCGACGAAGGGGCAGACTTCTTCAACATGGTTCGTTATTAATTGATCGGGATAATGAACTTATACGTAAAATATTTTCTCATAATAATGATGAGCCGCTAGAG
>JAQICO010000109.1 GCA_027858495.1 Spirochaetaceae bacterium | reverse complement strand
GTTTTAAGTTCGTCTATACTGACCCCCTGCTCCCCTGCATTGAAGAGCAGTTGTAGAATTCCCAAATTCCTTAATGATCTTGCGGCCTGGAAAGCTAATGGGGCAAAGGCTATTTTCTGAGCCTCGTATTTGGCATCAACCGCACGAATCTTATCTTCACTGTAGTGGTCTTCCTGCCATGGGGTATTCTGTTTTTTCATGTTTGTAACTCCACGATTTTTATCTAAAATATTTAAATAATGGTTAATTATTATCATAAGAATAATTAAAAGTAAATATTCATCTTACTATGTTGTATGCAATAGTATAAAATAATTGTATTATGAGACCCCATGTCTTTGCCTTTAAAGCAGCTCTTAAAACCTCACTGCCTGTTTTTTTTGGATATATCTCCATAGGCTTTGCCTTTGGATTTTTATTGGTAAAAAGCGGTTTTCATTGGCTTTGGGCTCCTTTGATGTGTCTAGTGATATTTGCGGGTGCGGCACAATTTATGGCCATCGGCATGCTGCTGCAACATAAATCTCCCTGGGAAATGGGTCTGGCCATACTTCTGCTCAATGCCCGGCATATGGTCTACGGCTTTTCTCTGTTGGACCGTTACTCCAGATTTCGACGATTTAAGGCCTATTTGATTTTTGGACTGACCGATGAAACCTACGGATTGTTGACCACCATTGATCCCCCCGAAGGAGCAGACCCCGAGCGGTTTGATTTTTATGTAACCGCTTTAAACCATAGTTACTGGACCCTGGGCAGTACCTTGGGAGCTCTTACTGGTTCCCTGATCAGTTGGAATGCTCCGGGCATTGAATTTTCCATGACGGCATTATTTACCGTTTTGCTGGTCGAACAGATTCGCGCTCTAAAACGTCCTGGACCCTTCTTATTAGCCTTGGGCGTTTGTATGGTTCTTTACTTTTTGGGCCTTCAGCAGCATGCCCTGTTATTGGGAATAATTATAAGTGCTATGGGGTGTTTTTTTCTTAAACGGGAGGAACCAGCATGAGTTATATATTTATCTCCATTTTTGCCATGGCATTGGCCACATTATTTACCCGAGCCTTTCCCTTCATGCTTTTTTCAAAGAGGCGCCCCCCCAAGGAACTGATTAGATCTGCCAGATTGATCCCCGGGGCAGTGATGGTGGTTCTTGTTTTTACAAGTCTACCCATGGATTTAGATATTCAATCTCCCGAAGTATGGGTGCCCTGGCTTTCGGTGGCCGTGGTGGCATTTTTGCACCTGTTATTTAAACACCCTCTATTGAGCATCTTTGGTGGTACCGCATTTTATATGTTCCTTATTCGCCTGACCGCCGTTACCGTTTAATTCTTAGACGCAACTGTTTATTCTAAAGGGAGGAATTTAGCAGTGGAATGAATTCTCTCCAGTGATGAATGTGATAATCCGGCGGATTTTGTGAGGGCAGGGGTGACTTCTGCCAGTTATACCAGCAGCAGGGGATTCCCGCCGCTTTGGCTCCAGCCATGTCGGATTTTAGAGAGTCCCCGATCATCAATACCTCTTCTTTAGAGGGATTACCCAATTGTTCAAGGTGGAGGCTGAAAATTCTTGGATCGGGTTTACTTACACCCAGAGTTTCAGAGTTGTTAATCAAGGTAAAAACACCCTCTAGTATTGAGCTTTCAATACGTCGATGTTGTATCTTTTTTATTCCATTGGTTAAAATGGAAAGATGATAACTGCCATGGAGATTTGGAAGAAGCTCTTCCACCCCTTCCATCAAGTGACGCTGTTCTCCCAATACTTGCCAAAAGAATTGGGCCGCATCCTTATAATGTCCTCTGTGGGGCATTGTCTCCAGGAGTTTCTTAAAACGTAAATTATTAATATTACCGGGAGAATCTAAACGTCCGTCTTCCAGAGCTTGCCATAGAGATTTACTAATAGGGTGATAGGCCTTACGTGCTTGACTACGTAAGTCTTCTTCGAAGAATACTTCCATGGTTTTATCCAAAGCAACCTCTTCGGCTTTTTGGAAACTCATCAGGGTATCGTCTAAATCAAAAATCAGAAATTTGTAAGCCATAGATTTATTTTAACCCTTTAGATCAAAGAGAATCAATGTGCTTTCACTGTTTAAAAACTCTTAACTTGACAGAGGTCTTTCAAGGTCATACCTTTTAGGTATCAATACAAATTAGTTATAGATACAAAAGGAGTATATCATGGCAATTAATAAAAGAATGGAAGATGCCTTGAATGAACAGATAAACGCAGAACTGTATTCTGCCTACCTGTATTTATCCATGGCAACCTGGTTTGAATCGAAGAATCTAAGTGGGTTCGCTCACTGGATGAGAGGGCAATACCTGGAAGAAACTATGCATGGGATGAAGATGTTTAATTTCCTCAATGAAAGGGGAGGTAGAATACTATTAAAACCTATAAAGGGACCGGATACCAAATGGGAAAGCTTTGTAGAGGTTTTTGAACAGGTGCTTAATCATGAAATGATGGTGACTGGTTTGATAAATAAATTGATTAAACTATCCCGGGAGATTGATGATTATGCCTCTGAGAGCTTTTTGATGTGGTTTGTGGACGAACAGGTAGAAGAAGAGTCTACAGCAGATGAAATTTTAAGCCGATTAAAACTTATTGGAAATGATACCACTGCCTTGATCAATTTTGACAATGAGTTGAAGACCCGTCAACCCACTGCCTTGGCTCTTGCTGCCATTATGGATCAGCCAGCTGTATAAACCCATGGTAGGCTGTTTTATCACGGCTGAGAAATAATTTTTGCTTTCTTTAAAAAAAAGACCGTCAGCTATAAACCGACGGTCTTTTTTATTGCTTTTTAGACTTAAAAGAATCCGATCCTTGTTCCAATACCTATTTGGGGTAATATGGATGGAGCTCCAGCCACATCGGAAGGAACAAACCAAACCTGACCTTCTGTATAGAAGGATATATATCGGATATATTCCGATTGGAAAAGACTAACCTTGGGGAATTCCAGTTGTGCAATAACACAGCTTAGCAATTTCCCTTGACTGTTAAAAGTAATTCCATCACTCATGGTGAAGTAGGAGAAATTAGCACCCACGGCGAAACTCGCCTCAAGAAGATCCCAATCCGGTCCCAGGAAATAACCAAAGGGAATGGTTCCCAGATTGGCAAGAAGTTTACCGCCAATAACAAAACCCGAAAATCTGGTGGGTAAAAAGAGGTCTGAACCTGTATCTTCAATGGAGTCAGGGGCTCTACCCAACTGAGCCTGAAGTTTTACATTATCTTCAAAGAAGGTTAAACCTAGACCCACATCAAAGTAGGTTGCGCCTAGGAAATGAAAATCCAGATATAAACCCTGAATAAAGGAAGGAGTGGAATAACTGCGTTTGTCCCCCTCTCTCATGATTACTGAAACATCTGACAATCCATTTTCATCAAAGGCTGTACCATTTAATTCAAAACTTCCATTGAAATTACCATCGATAACTTCCTGGTTTAACAGACCCAAATCGGGCAGCTGTTTATCAAATTGAAGTAGAGATTCAACAATACGTTTGCTGCCGTCGGGGAAACGTGCTTCCACAAGAAAGGTAATGGCTCCATCCTGCAGGGGTTCAGTTTCCAGTCTATATTTCCATTGATCCTTTTTTAGAATGGCTTTTACAAAACTGATCCCGTTATCCATGCTGATCCAGATCTCTGCATCAAGCATTTCTTCGGTAAGTTTGGTCCACTCTTTTTCAAGTCGTTGATCATCCTTGTCATCTTCACCGCTTAAAACAAGGGGAACATTTTCATAACCAATAGAACCGGAAATCCAGGGACGGTCTCGTACAAATTCTCCGGAATGAATGCTGTCCATGGTTATCCAGCCGCCGGTGTTCATAAGTGTCAGCGGCCATTCTTCACTTCGAAGTTCCTCTTCGGAACCACCGAGATAAACCGCCTCGTAGATATGTTCTCCCTGGCTCAGCACCAATGCGTCTTCAGGATATTCAAACCAGCCGGAGGAGGAAACATCGGCAGAACCTATCATGGCCCCATCACGGTATATGGCTACAGCTCCTGGATTCTCCAGCCCTGTCAATTGTCCTTCCAGCAGAAAGTCGGGACCCTGTTCTGAGCCTTTGCGGGGGAAGCTGATGGTTAATTCACGGGTGTCAACTTCTGTAGCCTTTTGGATAATTCTGCTGACAAAGGAGCTGTTCCCAGCACTGTCCAGGGCTTCCAGACGTACCGTATAGGTTCCCGGTTCATAGGCTGAGGTATCTAACTCTGTTTTAATTACCTGGGCCAGTTCCATAACCCTTTCTTCTAGTACTGTACCGTTCTGTTCAACCATCAGGTTTAAAGAAGTAATATTATCATCGCGGAGACGGCCCTCAACTCTTACATTATCTGTAAAACTAGATCCTTCGGCAGGAAAGTCCAGTTCCAGCAGAGGGGGGCTGTTGTCAATATTTACCAGCGAGACATAGATCCCTTCCACTCCGGCACCATCCAACGCTTTTATAAGAAATGAATAGGCCCCATCGTCTAAGAGGCGGGAATCGAAGCGATAGCTCCATTGTTCGGTCCCCTCCATAAGGTTGAAGTTTCTACCATTATTGAGAGATATATACACCTTGGAGATTCCATTCAAGTCTGAACTTTCTCCGGTGATTTCAACCACTTCTTTTACTACATCTTCCACCAAGGGGTAAGTCACCAGGGATTCCGGTTCTAAATGAGAAACCTTAAAGTCTCTTTGGATGATCTCGCTGAGGTTTCCCCCCAGATCTCTAGCCTGAACCTCTATATAGTGGTTCCCTTCAATAAGACTGGCTGCAACAATTTCTATGTTATAGGTGTTGCCGCCGGGTGATTCCTGAAAATCTCCCTGACCGTCTACTCTGTAGAGAAGAGCGTCAATGCTGTCGTTATCCAGTACATAGCCCGATACTTCAAAGTCATCGATGATGGTTCCGTCTTGAAGGGGCGTCTGCACCACCAATACAGGTTTATCGGCCTCTCTGTCTATGATAAAACTAGGCGATACTTCCTTTTGATTTCCACTTCTATCGGTGAGTCTGAACACAAGATCACTGGAGGCTATGGTGGGTGTGGGTTCTATTGCTGTTCCATCAGCTTCTGGAGCTGCATCTGATTCCTGATTGGTATTTTCAGGGATTATAGTTTCATAATCCTGGAGATTGATACCCTTTATTAGAATGTCATTCTGTAATTCCACGGGGATCCAGGTTTCTCCATCGGTGGAGAATTCAGCTCTTAAGATATCCTCGGATTCGGGGATTCTGAATACCAAGGTTGTTTCACGGATAACTATATCTTCCTCGGCAGGGGTAAGCTGCAGAATATCTTCAACTTGATTATCTTTAAAATAGGGATAATACAACAGCTGCTCGTTTCCTGCGGTATCCACCGCTTTAAGGGTTAGTATAAAAAAACCTGTTTCTAATGAATTTAGCCCTATGGTTTGATTGAAACTAAAATTACCCACACTATCAGAAGAAACCCCTTCGGTTTCATCGCTCTGTGAAACATTTGAATCGCCTCTTTCCATGGGGCGGAAGGTTTCTCCGTCTAAACTGTAAAAGGCCTGTTTCACGCCGTTGGAATCTTCAAATAAACCTTGAATATTCAATTCTTCGGATTTCCACCATTGCTGGCCCGATTCCCAGGGGTTATCCTGCCAGTCTGTCAATCTGGGACCCTGTAAATCTGTTTTAATATTAAGGTTTCTTATTGTATATTCGTTACCGCCTGTAAGCTTTACTGTTATTGTAACCCCGGAGATGTATCCTTCTCCCCGGCTTTCAATGGTAAAACTGCTACCATTGGGGGTGAGTCTTAGAAATGTTGCTTCTTTGTCTAGTTCCAGGCTGCTGATGCTGCCGCCCTTAACCCAGCCGCTGATGGAGTGATTTTCGCTGACATGGATGAAACCCTGATCATCGGGATTTTGTTCCGTCAGGAAAAGACCGTCGGGCTGATTGTTTCGCAGCCCCTGGACAGTTTTGCCATCGTCAGCCAAAATAATTTCCTGAACATAAAAGGCCGTGGATAGATAATCTTCCTGACCATAGGAGTCCAGGGCACGGAGATTGTATTTATATAGGCCGGGCAAACTGCCTTTTTTAACAGGAATAGAAAAAGTCCAGCCTTCACCTTCAGTTGCGGCCTTAAGAGATAGGGTTCCCTCTTCACTGACCCCTATGTCAGGCTGTTCTGAAATCATATATAGAGTAGGTTTTTCAACAGAATTTATAAAACCTGTTATGGTCGAATTAACTTGGGGATCCAATTCCATACCGGGGTTCCAGCTGAACATTTCATCTCCCTTCAGTAGACTCTGGAACTCCAATTGAGGAGCGGCCTGGGCCATTCGAAATTCCAACTCCACGGTTTCACCTTCTATCCCAAAGCTGTCTACGGGAGTTACTTCCAATTTATGATCTCCGGGAGCGATATCTGTAAGTTGTAAACGGAAAACCCTATCTACCGATAGTTCCGTTATCTCACTTCTATCCAGACTGAATCTGAGTATTCCTGCTGGATCGTCGTCCAATAGTGCTCCAAGCAATTCCACCTTTCCGCCATGGAAAACCTCTCCGTTTTCATAGAACCACTGCAGTACAGGTCGGTCTCCCTCTTTGTCTAATTCAACACGCTCTTTGTAATCACTAATATTACCTGTGAGATCTTCCAAAACAAAGGTAATATCTATTCGATCGCCTCTAACCTGTGAAAAATCCCCATCGTAGGCCCAATAGGGATTACCCGGAGTAAGGGGGATTTCAATGGGATCCTTATTTTCACTTGTATAATAATGCAGTGATTTTACACCAATTTGATCTAGCACACTTCCCGCCATGGGAACCAAGCCTCTGTAAAACTGATCAACCACCGGGGAAATCAAATTAAGTTCAGGACCTTGGTTATCCACATAAAACTGAAAGGGCAGTATGGCAATTGAACCGGTGGTATCCTGACTTTTCAGCCAATAAATATAGGAACCGTCATCTATGTCACGGCTGTCGAAATTAAATGAAAAGGCATATTCGTCGGTCTTTTTATCAAAACTTAAACGCAGCTCTTCATAACTTTCGCCACCATCCTGGGATAATTCAAGACTGCTGATTCCATTGGCATCGGTAATGATTCCCTCAATGGTATTTCTACCGCTGAGCAGAACTCCGCTGCTGTGGGAGATCAGGTTGTTGGCCGGTGCAAATTTATCCAGAATAAAATTTACTGAAACTTCTTCTCCATAAATCCCGTTTATATCCTGCGGCCGTATGGTCAGCATATGTTCTCCATCGGGAATATCCTGGGTATTTAATAGGTAAGACCAAAAATCTCTTCCCTGAGCACGATTCCAGGGGCCTTCATCGATTTTTATCTCCACAAGTCCTACGGCATCATCGTCGTAGGCTGTACCTACTACGTTGAGAACCCCACCGGCTCTGCTACCCGCTGAGGGGTATGAAAAAGCTGCCACCGGTAAGTCTGAGTTGGGGTCTACACGGAAATTGTAGGGCCCGACAAGAGACTCGTTCCCAGCACTGTCGGTTGCACGGATAATAAAGTTATAGGTACCTTCTTCCATTTCAGAAATATCCATGGTGTATTTCCAGTTGTTGGTACCAGTTACTTCCTGATAAGGGGCATCGGATTTTGCGGCAGCACCTAATGGGAATAGTAGGAGCAATAATAGCAAACTAAATATTATTCTTTTCATTTTCATCCTTCCATTGTCGACAGGAATGTCTATTATAATTACACCGTCGAAGGGCAAATAGCGCCTAATAAGTTATATACCCTTTATTTTATCATTAATTAAACACGCGGACAATGATAAAAGGAAAATATATGTGCAAAATATGTAGAGGAACGCAAAAAAAACAAATAAAAACTAAATTATCTTTCCCCGAGGTTTATTTCCGTTTTTTCGAAAATAGAAAATAAAATTTCCTGAACAAAGAAATAATTTAGAATCATGAAGAAAACAGAATTAAACTTTATTGTATTTTTTAAGGTCAATCGGTGTCGATTATGAAGAACCCCCATTTCCAAGTTTCTCCGGCATTTTCTTGCTTTTTGTTTCATATTCAGACTTTCTCCAGATCCCATTCACATTTCCTTCATATC
>JAQICO010000042.1 GCA_027858495.1 Spirochaetaceae bacterium | reverse complement strand
CAATTTGCACTATCCGAAATGTATAATCAGCACTATTTATTTTGTTTAGATTATTATGAAAATACTCTTAATAGGAATCTGATTAATAAGTTTAAAATCTTTCAAGAAAAGGGTTATCTTGAGATCTTAACAACATCTGCAACCCACTGCTTCTTACCCCATTACAAGGAGTTTCCTCAGAATATCGATGCACAGATTTATTCTGCATTACAATTTCATGAAAGTAATTTTAAAGAGAGCCCCCAGGGGTTTTGGTTTCCTGAATGCGGATATTATCCGGGACTAGAAAAAACATTAAAGAAATACGGTATCGATTATTTTATTTCTTCTGCCCATGGTATTCTTTATGCTGATGAAAGACCTAAATATGGATTATATGCTCCCGTACAATGTCCCAATGGCGTCTCTGCTTTTGGGAGGGATAGAGCATCTTCAGAGTCTATTTGGTCTTCCGATGATGGCTTCCCCAGTAATTCTGTTTATAGAGATTTCTATCGCGATATTGGTTTTGATCTACCCAATGATTACATCGGTCAATTTATTGGTGATGGTACTTTTAGAATCAATACAGGTTTAAAATATCATAAAATTACCGGTCGAGATAGTCTGGAAAATAAGGATCTATACGATATTGAAGATGGAAGAGCTCAAGCTGAAATTGATGCTGAAAGTTTTGTGGCAAATCGATTGAGACAAGCAGAAACCTTGTCTCAATTGATGGATAGACCACCAATGATTCTATGCCCCTTTGATGCTGAGTTGTTTGGCCATTGGTGGTTTGAAGGAACCATGTTTCTAGAGCAGGTAATTCGGAAAATTCACAAGCAATCGGAGTTACACCTGGCTACCCCGGGTGATTATTTGGAAAATTATCCTATTAATCAAACCGCTCAGCCTTCCTTTGCAAGCTGGGGAGAAAGAGGTTATGGACAAGTTTGGCTTGATGGAAGCAATGATTGGATCTATCGGCATACCCATGAATTGATTGAAAGAATGAGTGAATTAGCTGAAAGATATCCCGATGAAAGTGGTCTTAAAGAACGCACTCTAAATCAAGCTGCCAGAGAAGTATTGCTGGCACAAGCTTCAGATTGGCCTTTTATTATTAAGACTGGTACCACTGTTCCCTATGCTACAAAAAGATTAAAAGAGCATATCAATGATTTTAATCTGATCTACGATACTCTTTGTAGAAATAGTGTTAGTACAGAATGGTTAACAACCTTGGAGAAAAGGAATAATCTTTTTCCAGATTTGGACTACCGTATCTTTAAAAAGAAATAAGCTTGATTATAGCTAGGATGCTCCTATATAATAAAACTCTGTTTTAGGGGGAATCTTTTTTATGAATTATATCAGTATCGACAGGGACAACCGAGTTTTTCATGTAGATAATGAATGTTATGTACTTTTCCTCGGTTCACATCCCGACGATGAACAGCCCTTTGTTCGAATAGGAAATACGTCATGGTTGTATAAAAAAATTCATGATCAAATTTCCAATGTTGTCATGACACCCAATTATACGGGCAATCCTTTATTGGAGGTTGAACTCTCCTCTGACTACCATGTTCAATATCTTGGAGATCCCTATGTGGTTGATGCTCTTAGAGATTTTTTCTCCAGTTTTAATAAAGAGAACCCCAATATTTCAGATTATAATCAAGTGAAAAAGGGAGAGGGAAGAGATTTAGTTTATTTCTATAATAACGGGAATGTGACATTAAGCTTCCAAGGCTATAAAATCTTTGACTTAAAATCCCGTGAAAAAAGTGATCGTCATTATCTTCAGAAATGTAAAGAAATGAAGGACCAGTTTATAAAAAATCCCCTGCGATGTGGTCGTGATGAGTTTAATACCAAGGGCTTTTACTTGACTGACAAGGATTTTTATCTCTATGAAAATGCATCCTTATTTGGTCTTCGAATTACCAAAGATTATTATCGTAGTTTAAATTCCAGTGGTGTTGATGCTGATATGCTTCAAGGGGCTCTTATAAAGCTGTCAGAAAAAAGTCTTCATGATGACCAGGGTGAAACCTTTATACGTTTTTTGAAACGGGCCAAGGCTATTAATAAGTCGATCAATATCTTTAGCTTTGATGAAGATATGGGTGAAAAACTCAGTAAATTATTACCCAAAGATCAGAACATTCCATCCATTTTGAAATTAAATCATGTAGAAGAAGATAAGTCCTTTAATTGGAAAAGTTATACCTTAAATCTTAAAGACGGATGTTATCAATTTTCCTTAGATGGAAGGCTTTTTTTATGGGCCAGGGGTGGAAAAGAATTATTGGTTGATCAGGGAGAGAAAAGCATTCCCTATCCTCTTATAAAGTATATCCCATATATTTTAAGAAAAGAGGCCCTAATTCTTGAAGATCTTTTGGAAAAATACATTGTAAAAACAGCCTATCATCTGAATGTATCCACTTCCAATGGAGATTTAAAAAAACTTTACCAAAGAGGATCGTCTATTTGTCAGGATATTTTTAAGGGAGTGAAAAAGAATAATCATGGTTTGAGTACCCTACAGGAAAATAACCTTGGAGAATTCAAAAAAGATATAAAGAATATTAAATTCAAAGAGTACAGTTATTATTTTATTCATAATCTCAATTTTTTTTTTACTGAATTACTAAAGGATATAGATAATAACCATTGGTTGAAAGATTTGTCTAGCCTCCAATCCTCCTTGGAAACAGCCATAAACAATGTCGAAATCCCAAGCAGTCTGGAATATCCCGCACAGGGGTATGTATGGAAAAATTATTTCTTTTATATCCCCACACAAAGACCAAGAAATCGTCAGGATAGAGATAAAGCATTACAAATTGCACAGGAGATAGAAAAGTTATCCATTGGTAATGATTCCCTATATTTATCAGAAAGAGAACGTCTAGAAATGGTTATTGACGGTTTACAGGGGGGCACTGTATTAGTAGAAAATCAGAAGGCTAATGAAAAAGCAAAAAGGGATACAGTTACCGATGCAACTCAAATTACAGAAAATACACCTGAAAATAAACCCCCTACTGAGCATGAGAAAAAGAAACGGAATTATTTATGGCTGTTACTGCTATTAATTCCACTTCTTCTTTTTTTGTTGCCCATGAGTCCCTTAACCTTATTTACATCCCAGGATAATACCAACCAGGATAATACCAACCAGGATAATACCAACCAGGATAACGCCAACCAGGATAACGCCAACCAGGATAACGCCAACCAGGATAACGCCAACCAGGA
>JAQICO010000082.1 GCA_027858495.1 Spirochaetaceae bacterium | reverse complement strand
TATTTTGAATTGTCAGAAGAAATGCCCTATTATGGAGCTTTTTTTGATAAGGACGTAACAGATTTTTATAGCTGGTCTATATCCAAGGATGATAGATTAATAATTGGATCTGCTATACCTACAGGAACAGATATTAAACAGCGATTTGAAATATTGAAGCAGAAATTGCAAGAGAGAGGATTTCGTTGGGGAGCGCTAGAAAAATCTGAAGGATCTTTTATAAATAGGCCAAAGTCCTTCCAGGAGATCCAATTGGGAAAGAACAATTTGTGTCTTCTAGGAGAGGCCGCAGGATTTATCAGCCCCAGTTCAGCAGAGGGTATTAGTTATGCCTTAAAAAGTGCGCGATTTTTGGCGCAATCTATTAATCAAGGGCTACCCCATTATCAACTCAGATATAAAAAGCTATGTCGGCCGCTATATCTATCCATTTTCTCGAAATGGCTCAAATCTCCGGGGATGTATAATTCCATATTAAGGAATGGAATTATAAAAAGCGGAATCGCTAGTGTTGTGAATAGTAAAAATATTATAGCTGAAAAAAAATCCCAAGGAACTGAATATTCATCAAAAAACCTTGGGATATATCCATCGTTAGCTCTTAAATATTAATGATGATCATGACCCGGAGAATGAACATGACCGTGTTCCAATTCTTCGGAAGTAGCTTCTCTGACATCTTCAATAGCAACCTCAAAATTTAAGGCCATACCAGCCAGTGGATGATTGCTGTCAATGACAACTTCTTTTTCACCAACTTCTTTAATCATAAAAAATCTCATGGATCCATCTTCTTCTTGGGCCTGAAGTTCAAGACCGGGTTCCAACTTTTCTATCTGTTCAAACATTTCTTTGGGGAGAGTTTGAATTAATTCCTCATCAAATTCTCCATAGGCGTCTTCAGGAGCAACCTTTACTTCGAGCTTGGTTCCCTTTTCTTTTCCTTCCAAAGCCTTTTCTAAACCAGGAATAATATTTTCTGCACCATGAAGATAATAAAGGGGATCGCCCTTCTCTGATTTATCTAGAATTTCACCCTGGTCGTCCTTTAATTCATACTGCAATGCAACCACTGCTTTCTCTTGTATGGTCATAGTTCCTCCAAAAATGCATTCCTCCTAAAGGATGTACAGCATAAAATTGAAAAAATTCAGAGATTATGAAATCACAAAACCATGGGGAATACGTCGTATTTCCTTCAATATACAAAGTTTATGAAAAAAAGATAATGATTATTCCTTAAAAAAAGCAAAATGATTTCTTAAATCTAGAGATAAAACTGGAAGACTCTCCTGGAAAATACTATATTCTCATTGGAGGAATTATGTTTGATACCCTAGAATTTCATATTAATGAAGGAATAAAAAAGGAAAAAGATTTAATCCTACTAGCCTTAACAACCTGTGGATTTTGTAAAAGAGCCATGGCTTATTTAGATGCCCAGGATTTTAAATACCGTTATTTCTATGCCGATGAACTCGACTTGGAAAAAAAAACTGCATTAAAGCAGGAATTTAAAGACCATTTTGGTAATACTCTACATTTCCCAACATTAATTATTGATAATAAAGAATTCTTGGTTGGATTCATTCAGCCGGCTTGGGAAATGGAACTGGAACAGGAGAAGGAAGATTAATTATGGCTCACCCATTGGATAAATTTGCCCATTCTGTAGCGGAAAAAAATGGTTGGTCTGTTCAGCCGGATCAGGAGATGCGGGAGCAGATAATGGATGGACTACTTACCAATAAAAAAAGATATGGATTTATGCTGTGCCCCTGTAGGGACTCCTGGGGAGATGTTGACTATGATAGAGATATAATATGTCCATGCATCTATGCAAAACAGGATATTGATGAAGAGGGACGCTGCTATTGTGCTCTTTTTTGTCGTAAGGGTAGTGATGGATTTCAAAATGTATATGTAGAGGACCGTAGACCTGAGGAGTTATATCCTTAGCTGCTACAGCCTTTGATCTTTCTATAGAATCTTTAATATTTCAAGGTCCTGTGGAAGATGAATTTGAAACACACTACCGCCGGTATATCTAGGTGTATGATATATAACACCGCCATGTTGTTTCACCGCAAGGATTATTTTATATATCAGTTACAGTCCCTAAAAAAACCTCAGACGCAAGAGCAAGTGTTTCTGATAGGGTCGGGTGGGCATGAATCGATCCGCTTAAATCTTCTGCATCTGCTCCCATTTCCAGGGCAAGATTTGCCTCTGCGATTAATTCCCCAGCATGGGCTCCAACGATGGATGCTCCTATGATTCGTTTCGTTTCTTTATCAAATAGGAATTTTGTTATACCGTCATTGCTTCCCTGGCTGATTGCCCTTCCGCTGGCTGCCCAGGGGAAAATGCTTGTGGTATATTCTATTTTTTGTTCCTTGGCCTGCTTTTCAGTTAGCCCGGTCCAGGCAATTTCCGGAGAGGTGTAGGCCACCGAAGGAATACTCATGGGTTCAAAGGCTGTTTTTTTACCCGCTATTATCTCGGCGGCTACTTTTCCCTCATGAACTGCTTTATGGGCTAACATGGGTTGGCCTGTTAAATCTCCTATAGCAAAGATATGGTTGATATTGGTTCTTCTGGTTAGATCCACAGGAATAAAACCCTGCTTATCTATTTTCACATCGGTGTTTTCAATGCCAATTCTATCGGTATTGGGCTTTCTTCCTACGGAAATCAAAGCTGCATCAAAGAGTTCCGTGGTCTCCCCATAGAGGATTTCTAAACCCTTACTGGTGGGTTTGATACTTTCAACTTTGGTGCTTAAATGTATTTTCATTCCCTTGGCCTGTAATCTTTTTAATAGAGGTTTAACCATATCTGCATCGGAGATTGGTATAAGTTGATCCAGCATTTCTACGATGGTTATTTCGCTACCCAAGGCTTGATAGACCGTTGCCATCTCCAAGCCTATGATTCCTCCTCCCAGGATGAAAAGTTTTTTTGGAATTTCTCTCAATTCCAGGGCATCTGTGGAATCCCATATACGGGAATCATTGTTGGGGAAAATCGGTATTTCCACAGGTCGTGAACCCGCAGCGATAATGGCATAATCAAAATGTAGCTTAATTTCACCCTCTTCTGTGGTGATTAATAGTTCCTTTTGAGAAATAAAACTCCCAGAACCATTGATGACCTGCACCTTTCGTTTCTTTGCTAATCCGCTTAAACCTTTGGTTAATGTTCCCACTACATCCCGCTTGTGAGAACGTATTTTATCCAGGTTCAACTTTGGAGGTTCAAATACCACTCCATGGGATGAGGCTTCTCGGCTTTGCTCAATTATTTCAGCCAGGTGTAATAAAGATTTTGATGGAATGCAGCCCACATTGAGGCAGACGCCACCTAGGTTTGCACGGTTTTCCACAATGGTCACTTGTTTTCCAAGATCGGCAGCTCGAAAGGCTGCGGTATATCCACCAGGACCACCTCCAAGTACTACCACTTCACTTCGTCTTTCTTCCATTTTATAACTCCTGGTCTTTTATAGGGTATACAGACGGAAGTCTGTCAAAATCTCTGCGATCAATTTACAGAATCGGGCTGCTTGTGCTCCATCGATAATACGGTGGTCATAGGACAAACCGAAGGGCAGCATTAACCGTGGTTCAAAATCCTTCCCCGTCCAAACAGGACTCCATTTACTACGGGATACTCCTAAAATAGCTGCTTCCGGTGGATTGATTACTGGAGTAAAATTGGTGCCGCCTATTCCGCCTAGGCTGGATATCGTAAAAGTTCCTCCCATAAGGTATTTACTTTCCAATTTCTTCTCTCTTGCTTTTCCACTAAGTTCCATCAATTCCGCAGCTATTTCCTTAAGACCTTTATTGTCTGCACCATGAATTACCGGTACCATTAAACCTTCAGGAGTCTCTGCAGCAAAACCGATGTTGTAATATTTCTTAATGTAAAGCTGATCTCCCGAAAGGCTGGAATTGAATTGTGGGAATTCTTCCAAGGCTTTAACCACAGCCTTGATAATAAATGCCAAAGCCGTGATTTTTGTACCTTCATTTTTTAGCTGGTTATTTAAATCTTTTCTAAATTGATCTAATTTCGTTATATCTGCTTCATCGAAATGGGTTACATGGGGGATATTCTGCCAACTGGCCTGCAGACGTTGTCCCGAGATTTTTTTTATGCGGCCTAGCTTTTCGGTAATCACTTCGCCATGCTTTTCAAAATCCTTCAGATTTACCGGAGGCAGGGAATTTACCGCGTTTCCCAATGGATTTCCATTTTCCTTTAGACGCGATTTTATCCAATTTTGAACATCTTCCTTTGTAATTCGATTCTTAGGTCCAGTCCCCTCTATCAGATTTAAATCCGCTCCCAGTTCACGGGCAAATTTTCTTATGGAAGGGCTTGCATGGAAGGTACCTCCCAGGGAAAGCGTTGGAGCACTTGGTGATTCAGCTTTATTCTGAGAATTATTTCCCGAAGTCGTAAGTTCTGGAGAATTATGCTTTGAAGTCTTTGGTTCTGTTGAATTATCCATTGTTAAGGGTTTCTCTTGAGTATCGTTCTCCTGGTTGGTTTTATCACCAGCCTTCTTTGGTTCTGAACTTTCTTGCTTTTCTACCGGTTCTGATTTTGTTGTATCTTTGTCCGCAGAATCACCTGAAGAATCATCGGTTAATAAATATCCTATCAGATCTCCTTCCGAGATAGTATCCCCGACCTTGACGGTGATACTTTCAATGGTTCCTTTGGCTGGCGAGGGAACCTCCATGACGGCCTTGTCGGTTTCCAGGGATAATAAAGGGTCTTCTTGCTCTATCGAATCTCCCGGTGAGACAAATATCTCCAAAATCTCCACATCTGTAATATCCCCTAAATTTGGAACTTTTATTTCTATTATATCTGACATAATTATCCTCTTATAAATCCACCGAGGTGGTATATGTTTTATCCAATGGATATTTCTGAAAGGCTTTTTTTATCTCCGAAGAATCTAGAGAGCCTTCTTTCACAAGGGATTGTAATGCCGCTAACACCACGTGGTATCGATCCACCTGGAAATAGCGCCTCAAGGCCTGTCTGGTATCACTACGGCCCCATCCGTCAGTACCTAATATTGTATAATCCCTGGGTATAAGCCTTCGGATCTGTTCAAAATAAGCGGCTACATTATCTGAAGCCGCCACCACAGGACCCTTATGTTTCTCCAGTTGAGTTGTCAGATAGGGGAGTTCCATTTTTCCGTTGCTCTTCAGATTCTTACTTTCACATCGCTGTGCTTCCCGGTGGAGCATATTCACCCCGGGCATGGACCAGACATCCGCTTCTACCTGGAAATCCTTCTTAAGCAATTCCGCAGCTGCTAAAACTTCCATAAAAATACTGCCGCTGCCCATGAGCTGAACTCTTTTTTCTGATTTAGCTCCACTTTGATAGAGATAACCACCCTTAAGAATTCCCTCTTCGGCACCCTTTGGTAAGGCAGGTTGAATGTAGTTTTCATTGAGAAGACTGATGTAATAGAAGATATCTTCCTGGTTTTCCACCATACGCCGCATTCCCTCTTGAATGATAACCACTACTTCATAAATAAAGGAAGGATCGTAGGATATACAAGAGGGGATTAAACTGGCCATCATCATGCTTTGACCATCCTGGTGCTGCAGACCCTCTCCGTTTAAGGTTGTTCTTCCTGAAGTCGCACCCATTAAAAATCCCCGGGCCCGAATATCTCCTGCGGCCCAGGCGAGATCTCCGATTCTTTGAAAACCGAAC
>JAQICO010000213.1 GCA_027858495.1 Spirochaetaceae bacterium | reverse complement strand
TCTTACACTTCGATAAATTCCCACGGACTTATAATGTTGGTGATCGATTGAAATTGAGACTTCGTATTCCAGATTGGCATCGGTTACGGTGGCTCTATGTAATTTGGACTTTAACATGGTTACAATCATTGGTTTTTCTCCTGGGAATTATTTAATTTCATGGCGTATTGGATACCCAGCAATACCAGGTCTCCAATTATATGGTCAAAGATACCGCAATCTTTAAAGAGACTGGATAAGCCGCCGGTAGCAATGACCAGGGGTTTCTCTTGAGTAAAAAGGGTGTTTTCCAGCTGATAAAGGGTCTCTTTGATAAATCCCAAATGCCCGTAATATAAACCGGCCTGAATGCTCTCTCTGGTAGAACGCCCCCAGGGCTGTTCCGGTTTCAGGATTTCCACCTCGGGCAGCTTTGCGGTCTTCTGTTCCAAGGCTGTAGTGGAGATTTTCATTCCGGCATGGATGGATCCACCAAGATACTCTCTCTTTTTTGTAATGATATCCACGGTGGTGGCTGTGCCAAAGTCAATGATAATCAAATCCCTTCCTGGAAAAAGCTCCACTCCTGCTATGCCATTGGCCAGACGATCGGCACCTACATCCTGAGGACTGTTGTATTGTATATCCAATCCGGTGGTATCCACACCGCTCTTTAGAATAAAGGGCTCCAAGGAAAAATATTTGATACAGGCACTGGCCAGGGAGTGGTTCATTCCCGGAACTACACTGCAAATACCGATTTGTTTGATATCCTTGGGATCAAAACCATTTTCTCTAATGACCGATCGGAAAAAAACCCCCAATTCGTCGGAACTGGTACTGGCCGTGGAATTCTTTCTAAAACGCAACAACAGATTGTCCTTATCAAATAATCCGCCCATCAATTGGGTATTTCCCACATCCACAATCAAATTCATCTAGCGCCCTCCAATAGACGGTATATATTCAGTGCAAGATCTTCTTTGCTATTCCCATGGTACAAGGGAGTATTCCCCTGGAAGATGATGGTAATATGTCGGGTTTCAGCAATGTTGTCCAGGTCATTCCAAACCACCCAATCGGCCCCGCTCTGCTGCTGAAGTTTCTCTACACGCTTTAGAGCGGTTTGTTCATCATCTCCCCGGGTAAGTTTAAAACCCACCAGCTTGACCTTAGCATTGCTTGACCAATTTTTTATAGAATCAATCAGCTTTGGATTTTTTTTCAGCCGGATGACCAGTTCATCGCCGCTGTCAATTTTTCGCTCACCTGCCGATAAAATATCACCGGTGGCTGTCTCCAGGGATTTTACAGAATAATCACTCACCGCAGCGCAATGAATCACTCCGTCATATTCCTTCTGCAGCTCTTGAATTAGCAGGCGCTGCAGATCGGCAAAACTCTTAAAGGGAGATATGGAGATAAGGGAGGATTTAGGTTTAAGGGCTTTCTGCGCTAAAAACAGGGTAACCTCGGCCCCCTGCTCCACAAAATAATCGCTGATAAAACTTGCCGTAGCTCCGCTGGAAAAATTGCTGATACAGCGAACCCCGTCAATGGGTTCTTCACAGCCTCCGCCGGTGATGAGTATTTTCACAGAAATTCCTCGATTCTCGCCGCTACATCAAGGGGCTCAAGAAGCCGACCGGGGCCCTTGGTTCCGCAAGCCATGAGACCCTCATCGCTAGGCAGGATAGAACAACCCCAACCTTCCAATTTTTTTAGAGACTCCTGGGTGGCGGGATGCAGCAGCATCTGGCTGTTCATGGCCGGAGCTATCCTCAGGGGTTTGTTAAAATTATTTGCCAAAAAAATTGCCCCGAAGAGGTCGTCACTCAATCCGGCGGCCAGGCGATTGATCACATTGGCCGAAGCAGGATAGACCAATATCAAATCGGCCCATTGCTGAGACAGGCTTATATGAGGAATATAACCAGTTTCTCCCCCTGCAAATACATCGGTAAGCAATGGACGGCCAGTGATTCCCTCGATGGATGCTGGGCCTATAAAATGAAGGGCTCCCTTGGTGGCAGTACATTGTACCTCATGGCCCTGTTTCTTCAGGGCAGAAGCCAAACTGCAGGCTTTGTATGCCGAAATGGAACCGGAAATATGAATTAGAATATTAGACATTGTCAATCAACCTCACTTTTCCCGAAAATACGGCAGCCAAACGGCGACCTTGATATTCCTCGAGATAATCCACCACAAAGCCATGGGCTTCCAGGGCGGTATGAATCTCTTCCAGGGATTTCCCTGAACTTAATTCTTTGTAAAACAGGGGAGCTATCTTCTGCTGCTCCGCAGTGAGCCTTCGATTTCGGGAACTCATGGCCAGTCCGTTTTCTTGGCGAATCAAGGGACAGGGTATAATTTCCGTATCGAGGAAAAAGGCCTGGGCCATATCACGGATCAGCAAATACTGCTGGTAATCCTTCTCGCCGAAATAGGCCCGCTGAGGTCTAACCATCTGAAGAAGTTTCATCACCACGGTGAGAACCCCATCAAAATGACCCGGACGGCTGGCACCGCAAAATTTATTACTCAATTCATTTTCAGTGATTTTATATCGGTAATTCAATGGATAGAGATCTTTGTAGCGGGGTAAAAATAAAATATCCACTCCCCTTTGCTCAAGAAGCTCTTTGTCTTGCTCAAGGGAATTTGGATAGCTGGACAGGTCCTGAGGATTATCAAACTGAGTGGGATTTAAATAGATGCTCACCACAGAGAATGTATTCTGTTGTTGCGATGATTCGATTAAAGACAGATGCCCCTGATGCAGGGCTCCCATGGTGGGCACAAAACCGATAGTCCCCTGGAGCTTTTCCTGTTGTTCTCGTAAATCCTGAAGGTTATTACAGATAATCATCACTGAAAGCTCTCTTTCTCATTGGGGAAATCTCCAGCTTTCACCTGGTTTATATACTCTTTTACAGCCTGGGAAACCCATTGAGCGCCTTGGGTGAATCTTCGAACAAAGCGCGGTGAAAAATCGGGAAGCATTCCCAGCATATCGGGAAGCACTAAAACCTGTCCGTCACAGGAATTTCCAGCGCCAATGCCTATCACTGGAATGGTTAGTTCTGCTGTTATCTCTTTGGCTAAATCCTGGGGTACACATTCCAGAACCAGGCTGAAACATCCGGCTTTTTCCAGGTCCGAGGCCTGATCTTTAATCTTTTTTGCGACTTCAGGATCTCTTCCCTGTACACGGTTTCCACCGAGTACATTGTAAGATTGGGGGGTAAGCCCAAGATGCCCCATCACGGGAATACCAGAATCCACCATATGTTCAATCAATTCAAGATTTCCCCGGGAGCCTTCAAGTTTAACGGCCGTTGCACCTTGCTGCATCAGCAGGCCTGCGGCTTCCATGGCTGGGGCAAGTCCTTTTCGGTAACTCAAAAAAGGCATATCTGAAATAATCAAAGAATCAGGAGCACCACGTTTTACCGCTGCGGTATGTTGAGCCATCATATCTACCGTTGCTGAAAGAGTGGATTCAAAACCATGATATACCATGGCCAGGCTGTCTCCAACCAGCAGGGCATCGAGCTCTTCCTTGGCCAATAATTTAGCCGTAGTGAATTCGTAACAGGTTAGAATGGTTAACTTCTCATTGTTTTTTTTCTTTTCACAGAATTGTAATAGATTCAATTACTCATTCCCCGCCAGGGAAACCAGAGCACAGCTACTTAAACAACACCACCAAAGGGATTATGGAGGATGTTTTCTTTGGTACCTGTCCAAGGGATCAAGTCCATGGCTTTATAAAAATATAAAATCAGGTAAATGGCCTTCACTATGGATAGACCTTTACCAAGTACATAAAATAATTCTTTTTTTAGGATTTTTCAAGTAGCAAAACTCCCAGACTATCTATCACGGAGTCTCAGTAGTTCGAACATAGAAAGCACTCCCTGAGTGTCATTTAAACTCAGGAGTTATTGGATTTATCTATGGCCCGGGAAACCATGGAGCTTAGATCATTCATTTTATAGGGTTTTTGTAAAAAACCAAATAATCCCTGAGATAATAACTCCTTGATATCCTCTTCCTTGGCAAAGCCCGAGGCCATAAAAATAGGGGTCTCCGGGGAGATTTCTTTGATGGCTTTAAAACACTGAGTTCCATTCATCACGGGCATGATCATATCCAGAATGACTAAAACAATGGTTTCTTGATTTTCTTTAAAGATTTCCAATCCTCTTCTCCCATCCTCGGCCAGTAGAACATCATAACCCAGGTCTTCCAGCATGGACTTGGTACTGGCCCGGATAACCCTTTCATCATCCACCACTAAAATACAACCTTGATGATGTTCATATGTGATATCAGTCAGAACTTCGGATTCTTCATTCTCTTTAAAGGTCATTGGAAAATGAATAATAAATTCACTCCCAATATTTTCTTCACTTATCAGAAGGATCTCCCCTTTATAACGCAATACCGTAGCATAGACTGCAGCCAGGCCTAAGCCTGTTCCCCCTCCTTTATCCTTGGTAGTAAAAAAGGGTTCAAATATTTGCTTTTGAATCTCTTTTTTTATTCCAGTGCCTGTATCCTTTACCCGGATCTCTACATATTTACCCGGTATGATATTAAAGGTACTATTCAGACAATAATCCCCATCCAGTTCAACCATAAAAGTTTTGAAACTGAGGGTTCCTCCCTGCATCATGGCCTGGGCGGCATTTATTCCAAGATTTAATAAAAGATTAAAATTTTCTGTGGGATCTGCTAAAATTATTAGATTTTCTGAATCTTGATATTTTAAAAGTTCTATACTTTTATCCAGACTACGCTCCAATAAAGACATTGCTCCATCAATGGTATGGTTTATGTCAATTTTCTCTGATGATCTTACACCCCGATGAGAGAAAGAAAGTAGTTTTCTTGTTAGAACTGCAGCATGATCGGCAGAATCCAGTATCATGGAAATATATTCCTGAGCCTCTTGATCATGGGCAACATGATTTTGTAATAACTCAGCGCCCCCTAAAATTCCTGCCAACATATTGTTAAAATCATGGGCCACACCTCCGGCAATTTGCCCAATTCCTTCGAGCTTTTGGCTTTGACGGAGGGAATCTTCAAGAACAACCTCTTTGGTAATATCATCTAAACGAATAACTCCTCCGATAACCTCATGGGTGACAAGAGGGAATATCCCTATATCCAGATAGTTTTTTTTATTTCCAATTTCTACTTCGTATTTAACTGATTCCCAGGTTTGTTCCTGGGCAATATGCCCAAGAATTTCATCTTTATAGTCCTGGAGATATGGTATATATTGGGTGAAGGATTCCCCGATAACCCGTTTTTCTGCATGGCCGAAATATTTTTCAGCCTCAAAATTAACCTGAGTGATTCTTCCACCTGTATCAATAGCTATAATTAAGGATGGAATAGAATCAATGATATTCCTTATATAAAGGTGGGAATTTTTTAATTCCTGGGTTCGTTCTTCCACCCGTATTTCCAGGTTTTCCCGGGTGTGCAGCAATGTATCATTGCTATGATTTAATTCATCTACAGTTTGTTCCAGTTCCTCATTGGTACGGACTAATTCTGTGGTACGCTCTTCTACGATGATTTCCAAATTTTTATGCTGGTCTCGAAGTTGATTAACCATGGAACCCATCCATTTAGAAAGCAGTCCGATTTCCGAAGAACTCTGGATTTGGGGGAAGGGTTTATTATCTCCACGGCTTATACGTTCCTCAGTTTCTCTTAGTATTTCAATGTGTCTATCCACTCGATGAACCACGATATAAAGCAGTAAAAGTCCAAGTAGAAGACCCACTGCTATTACTATGATATTGCTATAACTTATTCTGCTTATCTCACTTCGGATTTCTGAATAATCGCCCCCCATAGCCAGAGACCACCCAGCATGAACCACCGGGGAAAAAGATAAATAATTAGACCGTTTATGATTTTTATAAACAGCAAATCCACTGCGTTGATCTTTCATAGCCGCTTCGATATTATCTAGAGGAACATCGGAGGTTAAACTATGAAGCCTATCATTCAATATAAACTGAGGATCGTTATGATAGAGGAATAGTCCCTGGTTATCCAATACATAGAGCGTTTCGGATACATCTTCTAAGGCATCAGTAAACTCCTTAAACAGTTCATCCAGAGGAAGTACCAACAGGACATATCCCCCCAGCGAAGGGTCTTGGTGTTCTACATAAGAACTTACAGCCGGTGCAACCACGATAACCGAGGGTTCACCAAAATACATATCCCCATGGGATAAAACCGGCCGCCGCTGCTCCTTAGCCAGTTGCCACGCAG
>JAQICO010000260.1 GCA_027858495.1 Spirochaetaceae bacterium | reverse complement strand
TTCATAACACCCTTCACAATCTTCATGGTAATTTTTGAGCCTAAAGATTTAGCTAGAATATCATGAACTCCAGCCGCTTCCATAACCGCACGTACAGGACCTCCGGCAATAATACCGGTACCTGGTGATGCAGGTTTCAGTAAAACCGATGCACTCTTGAAGTTTCCAAGAATCTCATGGGGAATAGTTTTATTCTTCAAGGGAACGGTTTTAAGGTTCTTCTTCGCCTTTTCGATGCTTTTTCTTATCGCTTCGGTTACATCATTGGCTTTACCAAATCCATAACCTACACGACCTTTTCCATCTCCCACAACCATAAGAGCGGAGAAAGACATCTTTCGACCACCCTTAACAGCTTTGGAAACACGGTTAAGTTTAATAAGCTTTTCAACGAACTCTTTTTCTTCGTTTCTTTCTCTATATGCCATTGTATGTCCCCTCAGAATTCCAGTCCGGCTTCTCTGGCACTGTCAGCGACTGCTTTTACAACACCATGATAGAGATAACCGTTTCTATCGAATACTACGGATTTCACCTTTAGAGAAGTCAATCGTTCAGCAACTAACTTTCCGACTTTCTGACCTACGGTGATTCCCTTACCGGCATCCTTAAAATCCTTTTCCAACGAGGAAGCAGAACAAAGAGTTTTGCCGTTTACATCATCAATAGCCTGAACGCTGATATTCCTATTACTTTTATATACAGTAAGTCTGGGACGATCAGCGGTACCGCTTATCTTTTTACGAATTCTTTTTTTTCGTTGAACTCGTGTTTTCAGTTTTGCACTATTATTGTCCATCACTTACCCCTACTTAGCGCCGCTTTTACCGACTTTGCGCTTAACAGTTTCATTTTCATACCTGATTCCCTTACCTTTATAAGGTTCGGGAGGTCTTAGGTTGCGGATTTCCGCAGCCACCTGTCCAACAGCACTTTTACCAATGCCGGAAACGACCACTTTATTATTACCTTCACAGCTGAGGGTAATATCCTCAGGCCCCTGGTATTCAATCAACGTGGAATAACCAAGACTAAAAACAATATTTTTACCCTTCATCTCAGCTCTATAACCAACACCATTGATCACCAAGGACTTGTTAAATCCAGTGGAGACTCCAGTAATCATATTTTCCAGCAATTTCCTATAAAGTCCATGCATGGATTTTGCTACTATGGAATCATTCTTTCTTTTTACAACAATTTCTTGTTCGCCAATTTCAAAACTTACTTCAGGACGAAAATCCTGTACAAGTTCTCCCTTGGCACCCTTTACTTTAAGAAGGTTCTCCTCAACACTGACGGTAACTCCCTTAGGAAGGTGCAAAGGTTTGTTTCCAATTCGAGACATATCCTACTCCTTACCAAACAGTACAGAGGATTTCGCCACCGACTTTGCTCTGAATTGCCTTCTTACCAGTGGTAACACCAGTAGAAGTAGAAACGATAACAGTACCGTAACCATTCATTACACGGGGCATCTTCTTGTAACCTGTATAAATCCGTCTACCAGGGGTAGACTCCGACTTAATGCCATGGATGATGGCTTCTTCATTATCATCATATTTAAGGAAAACTCGGATATTGTTTGAACCACTATCCTTATCAGTAACCTTTTTAAAATTCTTGATAAAACCTTCATTTTTAAGAATCTTGATTATCTCAAGCTTCAATTTGGAAGGAACTACATCCACCTTTTCCAGCTTTGCCAAGCTGGCGTTCCTTACCTTGGTGAGCATATCTGCTACGGGATCCGAAACACTCATGTCACTCTCCTACTACCAGCTCGATTTTGTTACGCCAGGGATCATGCCTTCATTAGCTAGTTTTCTAAAGCAAATCCTGCACATTTCAAATTTTCTCATATAACCGCGAGGTCTTCCACAAAGCTTACATCGACGAACGATACGAGATTTGAACTTTGGCGGTTTCTGAGCTTTTATTACCATCGATTTTTTAGCCATTTTTGTTCTCCCTACTTACTGAAAGGCATTCCGAATTTACTCAGAAGGGCCCGGGCTTCGTCGTCAGACTTCGCAGTTGTTACAATTGCCACATTCAATCCATTGATCCTTTCAATCTTATCGTAATCAATTTCAGGGAAAATAATCTGTTCGGTTATACCTAAAGAATAATTTCCTCTTCCATCAAAAGCCTTGGGATTGATTCCTCTAAAGTCCTTTACACGAGGTAAAGAAATATTCACCAAACGATCAAGGAATTCATACATCTTATTACCTCGAAGGGTAACTTTAACACCAATTTCTTGACCTTCACGAATCTTAAAACCGGCGATGGACTTTCTGGCTCTTGTTTTCAGCGCTTTCTGACCAGTAATCAGACCAAGTTCTTCTACAGCTGAGTCCAGAAGTTTTTTATTGGTGATTGCTTCACCAACGCCCATACTAACTACGATTTTAGTCAACTTTGGAACTTGCATCGAGGAACTATAGCTTAATTCTTTCTTAAGTTCCTTTGCATATTTATCCACAAAGCTTTTTTTCAATCTAGGGATATAGGTCTTTTTTGCCATTACAATTTCTCCCCACATTTTTTGCATACACGGAACTTATTACCTTCATTAACTTTATAGCCAATTCGGGTTGGTCCACATTTTTTACAAAGGATCATCACATTGGAAGAATCTAAAGCTGCCTCAATTTCAATGATGCTGCCCTTCTCTCCTTCTTTGCGAGGTTTCATTGTTTTTTTAACAATATTTAACCCCTCAACAATTACATGACAGGTAGAACGGTTGATCTTTAAAATACGACCATCCTTATTCTTATCCTTACCAGCAATAACCTTAACCTGATCACCCTTTTTTAATCTCATCTTAACTTCTGCCATGATAATCTCCTAAAGTACCTCAGGAGCGAGAGATACAACCTTCATATATCCGAAGTCTCTCAACTCTCTGGCAACAGGGCCAAAAATACGCTTACCAACAGGAGCATGGTTAGCATCCAGTATTACACAGGCATTGTCATCAAAGCGAATATAGGAACCGTCGGTTCTACGTAACTCTTTATGAGTACGTACAATCAATGCTCTCTTAACTTCACCCTTTTTAATAGGTGCATTAGGAATTGCATCCTTAACTGTTACAACTATAACATCACCAATGGTGGCATAACGCCTTTTACTTCCGCCGAGTACCTTGATACATTGAACCCTCTTAGCACCAGAGTTATCGGCAACATTCAAATAGGTATTATCCTGAATCATTACGTTCCTCCAGTGACCTTAACGGGCACGTTCTATTATCTCTGCCAGCTTCCAAGTTTTGTATTTGCTGACAGGACGACACTCAACGATCCTTACGGTATCGCCAGCATTTGCCTGGTTATTCTCATCATGAGCCTTGTATTTCACCGAAGTAGTAACATATTTTCTGTACAAAGGATGGGGTTTCTTTGTAGTAATTTCTACTACAATAGTTTTATCCATCTTATTGCTGACTACCAAGCCAGTGAACTCTTTTTTATTTGTCTTTGTTTCACTCATCTTAATATCCCTTAACGTCCGACTGCAGCAATTTCGTGCTGACGAATCAATGTATTCACTCTGGCAATACTACGGCGAAGGTTCTTCTTTTCCAATGGATTTTCCACATGACCAAGAACCAATTCAAAGCGAATTTTTCTGAGTTTTTCTGACAAATCAATTTTCTTTGTCTTTAACTCATCAAGGGTAAGATCACTTAAATTTTCTTTCATTTCTTACCTCTCACCATGTTTGGATACAAACTTAGTTTTGATGGGCAGCTTACTGCTCGCCAATTCCATTGCCCTACGAGCAAGATCAATATCCACACCAGCCAATTCGAACATCACCGTACCGGGTTTAACCGCGGCAACCCACTTTTCCGGAGATCCCTTACCCTTACCCATTCTGGTTTCAGCGGGTTTTTTAGTATAAGGAATATCTGGAAAGATCCGTATCCAAACCTTACCTGCTCTTTTACAATGCCTGGTCATGGCAATACGAGCGGCCTCAATCTGACGGCTGTCGATCCAATGTAGTTCCAACGCCACCAAAGCGAATTCTCCAAAGGCCACAGTATTACAACGAGTTGCACTACCTTTCATTACGCCTCTTTGACGCTTTCTATATTTAGTCCTCTTTGGGCTCAACATAGCCTAACTCCTTGCCTGAGTTTTTTCCCGTTGCTTTCGCACGAGCACACCGGCGTCATCCTTCTTTTCTTGGCCATAAACTTCACCACGAAAAACCCAGACTTTAACACCAATTACACCAAAGGTAGTATTCGCCTCAGCAAAACCATAATCGATATCCGCACGCAAAGTATGCAGAGGAACACGACCTTCCTTAACTTCCAATTCTCTTGCCATTTCAGCTCCGCCTAAACGGCCTGAAATCTACACTTTAATTCCCTTAACTCCGGATTTCATAGCATTCAAAACAGCCATTTTCAGAACTCTTCTAAATGCAGATCGGCCCTTTAACTGTCTGGCAATATTTAAAGCAATAATCTTAGAATCAATTTCTGGCTTCTTTATTTCTTTAATCTTTACCTGAACTTTTTTATCCGTAAGCTTTTGCAATCTCTGGGTAACCTTTTCGATGTTGGCACCCTTAGCTCCAATGATAACACCAGGTCTTGCCGTATGCACTATCAATGTTACCATCTGTGGTTGACGAATAATTTCCAAATCACTAATATCGGCTCCCTTTGTTTCAGGGAAATCCTCGAAGGCCTTGCGAATTGCAAGATCTTCATGAAGTGTCTTTGCATAATCCTTGGGACCAACATACCACTTGGATTTCCAAGTTTTATTTATTCCCAATCTGAATCCATAAGGATTTACTTTCTGTCCCATCTACGATACCCCTTTACTGCCGATTTCATCGAGAGCCACATAAATATGACAGGTTCTCCGAATCAAGCGATCTGCTCGACCTCGAGATCTGGGCCATATTCTTTTGGAGGTCGGACCACCATCAATCATCAATTCGCTGATGTAGAGGGTCTCTTCATCAAGCATATTATTCTGATTCAATGCATTTGCAGCAGCTGATTCTATTACCTTTTTCAAAAACTTCGCACCTTTATTGGGCAACGCTTCTAATATGGCAACAGCTTCAACGTAGGGTCTTCTACGAATATTATCTGCAATAGGTCTAACCTTAAAGGGAGCCATGGGCAGATTTTTAGCCTTGGCTGTATAACCTTTTTTTGCTTCCATTATCTACTCCCGCCTATCTCTTAGACTTCTTGTCAGAACCTGCATGTCCACGAAAAAGTCGGGTAGGAGAAAACTCTCCTAATTTATGCCCAACTAGGTTTTCCGTTACATAAACAGGTACCCAGGTTTTTCCATTGTATACAGAAACAGTCAGTCCTACCATTTCAGGAATGATCGTAGAAGTCCTAGAATATGTTTTAATCATATTCTTTTTTTGACTTTTATTCTGTTCAACAACCTTTTTGTAAAGGCTTTTGGCCACGAATGGCCCCTTTTTTATTGATCTAGACACAGCCTACTCCTACTTTCTTCTCTTAACAATAAACTTGTCAGAATTCTTATGCTTCTTTCTGGTCTTAAATCCCTTTGTAGGTTTACCCCAAGGAGATACAGGATGTCGTCCCCCAGAAGTTCTACCTTCACCACCACCATGGGGATGGTCAACAGGATTCATAACTACACCTCGAACTTTAGGCCTTTTACCCATCCACCGAGATCGACCAGCTTTACCGATTTTCACGTTCATGTGATCACCGTTACCTACTTCACCGATTGTGGCGATACACTTCTTATGCACCATACGCATCTCACCGGAAGAAAGCTTAAGAGTGACATAGTTACCCTCTTTGGCTGCTATAAGCGCACTTCCACCGGCAGAACGAATCAATTGTCCGCCCCGACCAATTTCAAGTTCAACATTATGAACCAAACGTCCTACAGGGATATTGTCTAAGGGCAATGCGTTTCCAACTTCTATTGAAGAATCAGCTCCACTGATAACAGCAGAACCAACACTCAACCCCTTCGGACAAAGGATATAACGCTTCTCACCGTCTACATAATGTATCAAGGCCAGATTTGCGCTTCGACTGGGATCATACTCAATCTCAGCCACCTTTCCTGGAACACCAAATTTATTTCTTCTAAAATCAACTTCTCTGTTCTTTTGCTTATGACCGCCGCCTCTTCTTCTAACACTAATGCGGCCGCCGGCGCCCCTACCTGCTTTGCTGCTCTTTCCCTTTACCAGACTCTTCTCTGGACTGGTACGGGTTATTTCATCAAAGATTAAACTTTGTCTGTAACGCTGTGCAGGCGTTTTAGGATTGTATGTTCTAATTCCCATTTAACTACCCTCACGCTCCTTCAAGAATATCGATGCGTTGACCTGGAGTAAGAGTAACCACAGCTTTTTTCCATGAGGCTGTTTTACCAAAACCTCTTCTAAAACTGCTGGCAGAAACAGGCTTGTTAGCCTTTTTCTTACTTCTAATATTAAGGATATTACAACTGATCGGTTTCACTGAAAAAAGTGATTCAACTGCCTTGATAACCTCAATTTTATTTGCCTTTTTATGCACCTTAAAAACGTATTTCTTAGCTTTTTCTTCTTTTAACATGTTTGACTTCTCAGTCAAAACAGGTTCTAAAATAATCTGACTTGCTTCCATTTGAACCCTCAACTTCCGTAGAACTGATTCAATTGGAGAGCAGCGCTTTCCAGAACCAGAACATTTTTTCCATAGAAGAGATCATGAGCATTAAGACGGTTGTAGGAAAGAATATCCAAATTAGGAATGTTCTTACCAGCTCTTCTAACCATCTTGTCATCATCCTTAAGTATCATAACGGTTCGCTCATTAGAAACCAGATTTTTTAAAATTCCAGCCAAATCTTTTGTTTTCCCTGTATCAACAGTAAAATCTTCAACCACTTTAAATCGATTTTCATCCTGAGCTTTAAGACTCAAAATAGATTTAAAAGCTAATCGTTTTACCTTCTTGGGAAGGCTGTAACTATAATCTCTGGGCGTAGGACCGAACGCGACACCACCACCTCTCCATATGGGAGATCGTTTATGACCGGCTCTTGCTCTACCGGTTCCCTTTTGCCTCCAGGGCTTGGCTCCACTTCCACGAACTTCACTACGTCCTTTTACAGAAGCAGTTCCAACTCTTTTATTAGCAAGTTCGTTTCGAATAGCATTATAGATGGATCCCTGGCTAACTTCGATTCCGAATACGGAATCCTCTAGCTTTAGACTCTTTGATTCCTTTCCATCAATGGAATAGACTTTCACTTCCATGTTCTACCCCTAACTTTTTTTCTTAGCCTTACGCACGAGAACCATGGAGTTCTTTGCGCCAGGCACAGCACCTTTAACCAGCAGAATTTTCTTTTCTGCATCGACCCTTACTAAGGACAGGTTCTGTATTGTTTTGCGTTCTCCACCCATATGGCCAGCCATTTTTGTACCCTTAATTACTTTCGAGGGCCAAGCTGCCATACCTGTAGATCCACCTTCTCTATGGAATTTGGAACCATGTGTCGCACGTCCACCTTTAAAGTTATGACGTTTCATAACACCCTGGAATCCTTTACCCTTTGAAGTACCGATAATATCTACATATCTCAGCCCCTCAAAAAGCTCAACACCCAACGCATCACCGACTTCACATTCCTTTTCAAAATCCCTAACTTCTACCAAATGTCTACGAGGAGTTACATTCCCCTTAAACTGTCCCGCCTTTACCTTGGTAACCTTTGATTCTTTTACTTCAATAGCACCAAGAACAATAGCGTTATATCCATGCACTTCTTCCACTTTACTGGAGACTACAACATTTGGTTCAACGGATATGACTGTGACAGGAGTTAATTCACCTGCTTCGTTAAATATCTGCGTCATTCCGACTTTTTTTCCAATTAATCCGACCATTTATTTCCTCAATAACCTAATCTAACTTACTGTCTGATATCGACATCAACACCGGCAGGAAGTTCTAATCCCATAAGTGCATCCATCACAGCAGAGGTTGGCTCAAGTATATCAATCAATCTTTTGTGAGTACGCATTTCAAACTGCTCTCTAGATTTCTTGTTTACAAAAGTTGACTTCAGTACGGTAAACTTATTTATTCTTGTAGGCAGAGGCACAGGACCAGAAACCTTTGCTCCCTTCTTTTGTGCGGCTTAAACAATAGACCTTGCACTCTGATCCACAAGCTCAGTATCAAACCCTCTTAACCTAACTCTTATTTTTTCCATTATTCCTCCAGGCAAAAGATCCCCGACTAATCTGTCGGGAACCTCTATTGAAGCCTATTATTCCACTATCTCAGTAATCTGACCTGAAGCTACAGTTCGACCACCTTCTCGTATAGAGAATTTCAAACCATTCTCCATGGCGATAGGATGGATTAATTCACCACCAATTTCAGTATTATCACCAGGCATTACCATTTGCTTATCTTCAGGAAGAGTTACAGTTCCAGTAATGTCAGTTGTTCTAAAGTAAAATTGAGGTCTATAACCGGTAAAGAACGGATTATGACGTCCACCTTCATCCTTAGTCAAAGCATAGATAGAAGCCTTAAACTTCTTATGAGGAGAAATCGAACCAGGCTTACAAAGAACCTGACCTCTTTCTACATCGTTTTTATCGGTTCCTCGAAGAAGAGCACCGATATTATCACCAGCCTGACCTTCATCAAGAAGCTTGTTAAACATTTCAACACCCGTACAGGTTGTCTTAGCAGTTTCTTTGATACCAACAATTTCAATATCATCACCAACATGCACAACACCAGCTTCGACTCGACCCGTTACAACAGTTCCTCTTCCCTGTATAGAAAAGATATCTTCAATAGGCATCAAGAAGGGCTTATCAACCGCTCTATCAGGAACAGGAAAATAATTATCCATTGCATTAAGAAGCTCTTCAATACAAGCAGTTTTTTCCGCATCCTCTATATTGGTCATCGCCAAAAAAGCAGAGCCCTTAATAACAGGAGTATCGTCACCAGGAAAACCATACTCATCAAGAAGTTCACGAACTTCCATTTCTACCAGGTCAACCAGTTCAGGATCAGCAAGATCCAGCTTATTCATAAACACAATAAGCTTTGGAACACCTACTTGACCAGCCAAAAGAATATGCTCTCTCGTCTGAGGCTCAGGACCAGAATCTGCTGCTACCAGCAATATACCACCATCCATCTGCGCTGCACCAGTAATCATATTCTTGATATAGTCAGCATGTCCAGGACAGTCTACATGAGCATAATGACGAGCCTCAGTCTGATACTCAACGTGTCTTGTATTGATGGTAATACCTCTTTCTTTTTCTTCCGGGGCATTATCAATCTGATCATAGGACATAATCTTATCACCACTTTTTACTGCACAATACATTGATATAGCAGCGGTAAGAGTAGTCTTACCATGGTCAACGTGCCCAATAGTTCCAACGTTCACATGAGGTTTCAATCTTTGGAATTTTTCCTTAGCCATAAGTTCCTCCTCGGCTACTTTAAATTCATAATTTTACCCAATCCAGGGCGTACAAGGGAGATCATAACAAAAAGTTACAATCCTAAACAAGCGAGCTTTCACAAATTATCTCAATTTTCAGACAAAACGATCAAAAAAAGAGAAATCTAACTTGAGAAACCTAACATAATATGACGCACCCTTTCCTCAGCCGCCACCTACAGTCAAACTGCGGTTTGGCATTTCGCCGCCGAATCGGATACACACCAACCTTAGAGGCCTACAAAACAGCAGGCATTAGGCTGACTTGAAAAGAAGGTGCCTCTCAACGAGTAAACAGCACCCATCAAATCACAAATTTACCACTTATAGTGACTAAAAGCCTTGTTGGCTTCTGCCATTCTATGAGTATCTTCTTTCTTCTTAAAAGCGGAACCGGTAGAATTAAAAGCATCCACCAATTCAGCACTGAGTTTTTCACTCATACTTCTTCCACTTCTAGATCTTGCCGCGGCAATAACCCAACGCATCGCCAAGGCTTCTTGACGCGATGGCCGAACCTCAATAGGAACTTGATAGGTTGAACCACCAACCCTACGGGACTTAACTTCAAAACTTGGCTTTACATTATCTAAAGCTTTCAAAAAGACTTCCAATTCATCATTGCCAGTCTTTTCTTTTACCGTACCCATGGCACCATAGACAACTCTAGTGCTTACTGATTTTTTACCACCACGCATTAGACGTTTTATAAATTTTCCAAGAACCTTATTACTGTACTTATAGTCAGGTGCAACAGGCCTTACAGGTGCTTCTTTTCTTCTAGACATAAACTACCTCCTAAGCCTTTGGCCTTCTCGTTCCATATTTAGAACGAGCCTGCCGACGAGAATCAACTCCCAAAGTATCCTTTGCACCACGAATGATGTGATAACGAACACCGGGAAGATCTTTCACTCTACCACCACGAATAAGAACAACGGAATGCTCCTGCAAATTATGACCGATACCGGGGATATAAGCAGTCACTTCATAGCCAT
This sequence comes from Spirochaetaceae bacterium, assembly GCA_027858495.1. Lineage (GTDB taxonomy): Bacteria > Spirochaetota > Spirochaetia > DSM-2461 > DSM-2461 > JAQICO01. The sequence continues at coordinate 3,845 of JAQICO010000260.1, read as the reverse complement.
TTGACAGCCGAACCCTCGCAACCTTCCGCAATGCAGAATTTGGCTTCTTTGGAGTAATGGTCATTACCCTGGTGCAAACGCCTCTCTTCTGAGGACAAGCTTCCAACGCAGGTGAGCCACTTTTCTTAACAGAGGATTTCCTTCCTCTTCTAACCAACTGATTAACTGTAGGCATTAAATCACCTTCTCCTTCTTTGCATATTCGTGAAGCAAGGAGAGACTAACAGTATAGAAAAGGTTAGTCAACTCTCCACTTCCGAATTTATGTGGAATTTCTAATTTTTTTTATTCCAACCTGGTGGTATCCACCGTTGAAGTTGTGTCAGAACCCTGAGACTCTTCTATAGCCTTCAGCTCCTGTTCCTTTTTTCTCTGCTCAAGAATCTCCTGAACATGGGCATCTAAATCGCCGGTCTCCTCGGAATACAGCTTGGGGTTCCGGTATTTTTTCATACCCGTTCCCGCAGGAATAACATGACCGATAATCACGTTTTCCTTTAATCCTCGAAGATAGTCATACTCCCCGGCAATGGCCGCATTTGTCAGAACTCTTGTCGTTTCCTGGAATGAAGCCGCGGATATCCAGGAATCGATATTCAGAGATGCTCGAGTAATTCCTAACAGTAAAGGTTTAGCCATGGAGGGAAGTCCACCCTGCTTAACCACTCTGTCATTTTCCTTTCGGAAATTATATTTATCAACATGTTGACCGAAGATGAAATGAGTATCACCTACATCGATGATTTCCACCTTCCGCATCATCTGTCTAATAATTACACCAATATGTTTATCATTTATATCAACACCCTGCATTCGGTAAACTTCCTGAACTTCATCAACCAGGAAGGATTGCAGTGCATTTTCACCACGAATATCAAGAATATCATGAGGGTCTATGGGACCTTCACATAGAGGTTCACAGGCTTCAACCAAATCTCCATCTCGTACAAGAAGATGTTTCCCCATGGGCACAAGCTGCTTGAATACATTACCATACTCGTCTTCAACGTTGATAACACGTTTGCCCTTAGAAATCCCCTCAAACAAAACTTTACCAGAAACTTTAGAGAGTACCGCTGGCTCTTTGGGTCTTCGAGCTTCAAAGAGCTCACCAACCCTAGGTAGACCACCGGTGATATCCTGAGTTTTAGTACTTTCCTTCAGCATCTTTGCTAAGATTCTACCAGCTTTTATTTTGGTCCCATCTTCTACATTTAAATATGCATTTCCCGGGAGATAATAGGCCGCAATATCCTTTCCATCCTTATCCACAACTACAATTCGAGGCTGTAATGTTTCCAGAGAAAACTCAGTGATTTTCTGCTCAGTATTACCAGTATCTTCATTGATTTCTTGCTTTAATGTCGTACCTTTAATAATGTCTTCAAAACGTACTGTACCATTCTGCTCTGCAATAATAGGATCGCTAAAGGGGTCAAAAATTGCTATGGTTTCCTCTGCAGGAACAACCTGTCCTTCATGAACAAGCATGGTGGAACCATTTCGTATCTCAAGTTTTTGACTTTGCGAAACAAGAAGAACCTGACCTTCTTTAACATCAATAAAGGCGATTTCATCAGCAAGGATTTCTTCACTTCCACGCTTAAGAATGGCTTCGCCACGAATAACCTTTTGACCAGTCTCAACTAGCAGCTTATCCTTTGATTTAATTTCGATGGTTTCGAGAACCCTAGCCACGTGCAGATATCCTTTTCTGGTAAAAAGACGCTGTTTATCTCCCATATCAACGGAAGTTCCTATCATATCCTGAACAAGAACGGGGTATCTCATGGAGATTCTATTATCTTCGGCAACGGTACTTGCGGTACCTCCAACATGGAAAGTTCTCATGGTTAACTGAGTACCAGGCTGACCTATAGACTGTGCAGCGATTATACCAACCGCCTCACCAATATTTACGGTTTTCTTTGTTGCAAGGTCACGGCCGTAACATTTTCGACATACGCCCTGTTTGGCCTCACAAGTAAGAACGGTACGAACCTTAACAGATTCAACACCTATTTCTTCCAATTGTTCGGCAATATGGTCGGTAATTTGATTATTAACATCAACCAAGACTTCGCCCGTAATAGGATGCTTAACTCTTTCCAGTGTGAAACGTCCCGATATTCGGTCTTTCAAGGATTCAACAATTTCTTCACCATCTTTCAATGCTGTAATTTCGATACCGTTGATGGTTCCACAATCATCTTCGTTGACAACTACGTCCTGAGCGATATCCACCAGACGTCTTGTAAGATAACCAGCATCAGCGGTTTTAAGCGCAGTATCGGCCAGACCTTTTCGAGCACCGTTGGTTGAAATGAAAAATTCAATTACCGAAAGACCTTCTTTAAAGTTTGATCTGATAGGAAGCTCAATAATATCACCGGAAGGCTTGGCCATAAGACCACGCATACCCGCTAATTGACGAATCTGGTTTCTAGAACCTCTCGCACCGGAGTCAGCCATCATAAAAACGTTGTTAAAACCGTCCTTATCCTGGCGTAAGTGGTTCATCATCACATTGGTTAAATCTTCGTTGGTTTTACCCCAAACCTCAACAACACGGTTATATCTTTCCTCAGAGGTGATATGACCAGAAATGTATTGTGTTTGTATTTTATCAACTTCACCATTGGCAGCAGCTATAAGGGTTTTCTTTTCTGCGGGAATTTGTATGTCATCCATGCCGATGGTTGCACCCAATTTTGTAGCATAACGGTAACCGGTATCTTTAATGATATCCAGCATTTGTACTGTTATTGCAGCACCGTATGTTTCATGGGCATTTACAATCAAAGATCGGATTCTTTTATCAGAGAGAGTGTCATTTACATATTCTACAATTGGAGGAAGAAGATCATTAAAAATAACCCGGCCAGCTGTAGTTTCGATATACTCACCATCAATATTTACATTTATCAATGCGTGATAGGTAATGGCCTTTACTTCCAAAGCCATAACAACTTCGTTGGGAGAGCTAAAGTACTTACCTTCTCCCTTATCACCCTTCCTTTCCTTGGTAAGCATATAGAGGCCTAAAACCATGTCTTGGGAAGGGAAAACAACAGGCTGTCCATTAGCTGGATTCATCAGGTTTGTGCTGGAAAGCATAAGATTCCAACATTCGATCTGAGCAGCTTGAGTCAAGGGAACATGAACGGCCATCTGGTCTCCGTCAAAGTCCGCATTAAATGCATGACATACCAGAGGATGCAAACGGATCGCCTTACCTTCAACTAAAACCGGTTCAAAAGCTTGGATTCCCAATCTATGCAGAGTAGGAGCTCGGTTCAGCATTACAGGATGTTCCTTTACTACTTCATCAAGCACAGACCATACTTCGGGAGTTTCTTGTTCTACCAAGCTTTTAGCTTTTTTAATATTATAAACTACATCTTTATCTAACAACTTTTTCATGATGAAGGGCTTATAAAGCTCTAGGGCCATTTTAGCAGGTAAACCACATTGATGTAGTTTTAATTGAGGGCCAACCACAATAACAGAACGTCCGGAATAATCCACACGTTTACCCAAAAGGTTCTGTCTAAATCGGCCCTGTTTACCCTTAAGCAGGTCAGACAGAGATTTAAGAGGCCGATTAGAAGCGCCCTTAACTACCTTTTTCTTCTTGGTATTATCAAAAAGGGCATCCACCGCATCCTGAAGCATTCTTTTTTCATTTCGAATAATAATATCAGGTGCATTTACCGCCATCAGTCGTTTAAGACGATTATTTCTATTGATCACACGTCGATAGAGATCATTTAAGTCACTTGTAGCAAATCGACCTCCGTCTAACTGAACCATTGGACGCAGTTCGGGAGGAATTACGGGAATAA
>JAQICO010000166.1 GCA_027858495.1 Spirochaetaceae bacterium | reverse complement strand
GTATAATAGTGGGCAGTTTTTTTAGTTTAGGAATATATCATCTGATCCTTTTTGCCTTTAGATCCAAGGAGAGGACGGCTCTCTATTTTGGTTTGTTTTCTCTCATTTTAGCGTTGAGGGTGATCTTTGTCGAATCGGCCTATCTTATCAGCTGTTTTGATTTTATTTCACAAATGTCATGGCAGGCTATGCGGAGGATAGAATATTTAACCTTCTATCCCTTGGCTATGGTGTTTAACCAATATTTCTATCATCTTTTTCCGGATTATGTGGATTTGAGATATGGTCGCATTGTAAACTTTATAGGTATTCCCTATATCTTTTTAGTGTTGTTTTTTCCTTTAAGGATTTATGTTTTTTTTCTAGCTTTTTCTCAGATCATCGTATTGTTATGGTGTTTTTATTGTATCTACGTTCTTATACGCCTTACCAAAAGAGAAATTTGGGAGGCTCAAGTATTGGTTGTCGCTATGACCATCTTTGTTGGATTAATCGTAGTAGATATGTTGGCCAGTCAAAATATCATCGCCAATATCACCGTAACTCCTATTGGATTCATTCTGTTTTTAATGGCTCAATCCACCATCCTAAGCCGCAGATTGGTTTCTTCCCTTTTTAGTGTAGAACACTTGTCCGAAGAACTAAACGTTCTTTTAGAAGAAAGAAAAAGATATCAGGGACTTCTTGAACAAAGAGTAGAAGAGAGAACCTCAGAATTGGAATTGGCCGTAGAAGAAGCCAAGGCCGCCAATCAGGCCAAAGGCGATTTTCTTGCACGTATGAGTCATGAAATCCGAACTCCTCTCAATGGAATTATTGGTTTCGCAGAAATAGTAAAAGACAGCAGAGATATGGCAGAGGCCAAAGAAAATACTTCTGTAATAATAAGTGAGTCTGAAAAATTATTGATACTAATTAATCAGCTGCTCGATCTTTCTAGAATTGAAGCAGGAGGACTGCATTTAGATCGAACAGTCTTTAGTCTGTCGGAAGTGGTAGAATCCATTAGTAATATGTTTAAACCCATGGTGGAGAATAAGGGTATAGAATTCAGCATCCTTTTTGACGATCCACACCCCAGTACTCTTATTGGTGATGCCTTTAGAATCCGTCAAATATTAATCAATCTACTGGGAAATGCTGTTAAATTTACCCAAAAGGGAAAGGTTGAGTTACGTATAAGCTGTAATTATCAAAGTACTAGAAAGAAGGGATATCTCTTTGTGGTTGAGGATACCGGTAAGGGAATAGCCATGGATAAGCTGGACAATATTTTTGATAGCTTTGTTCAGGAAGATACAAGTATTACTAGGGAATACGGCGGCTCGGGATTAGGCACAGCCATTTCAAAATCCTTTGTCGAATTAATGGACGGCCGGATAGGGGTGGAAAGTGTTGAAGGAGAGGGAACCAGCTTTTGGTTTCAAGTGGATTTCCCACTTTCAAAAGAATCTTTAAACGTCAAGAGCAATATCACGCGGGAAGACATATTGGAACTCTTTACGGGTTCGAGAATTCTGCTGGCCGAAGATTATTTAGCCAATCAGGAAGTGATAAAAAGATATCTGAGAGATACAGGTACTGAGCTTGTCATTGCCGCAGATGGATCAGAGGCTTGTAATATTTTAGATAAACAGAAATTTGACCTTATTTTATTGGACATTCACATGCCCAATAAAAATGGCTATGAGGTTGCCCAGTACATCCGAAAACAATTGAATAGCCCCATGGTAATTGTCGGATTAACCGCGGATGGATATCAGCAGGTACAGGAACGTAGTAAGGAGGTCGGAAAGGATGATTTTCTTACCAAACCTATAAGAAAACATACCCTTCTAGATACTCTTGGCAAATGGCTGAGGCCTCAAACCTAGAATCCCCCAATTCAAGTTGCAATATTCTCGAAGCATGGATATAGGTTAAATCATAGAATATTAATATCCAAAATCTCTATTTTCCGATAATGGGGAATAATATTATTAAACTGAATATACAGTATATGCTGAAAAAACAGTAATTACAGTATATGTAGAATATGTAGTTATATTCGGGATAAGTGGTGTCCTATTCCTGTATACTTAAAATA
>JAQICO010000256.1 GCA_027858495.1 Spirochaetaceae bacterium | reverse complement strand
CCCAAAAATTTAAAAGCTTCAATCATGTTACTGACCCTGATATGGAAACCAGCGGTTTTTTCATCTTTAATGGCCTTTGGGACATGGAAAATCATCGATTTCCCTTTTTTTTCAGGCATGGTTTACTCCATTTTCATATTTATTAAACCATTTCACAAATTCCCCAATCCCCTCTTCCAAATCAATCTTCGGTTCATATCCTAAATCCATGGTTAAATCACTCACATCCGCCCAGGTTGAAATAACATCTCCCGGCTGCATAGGCTGCATATCAAGCTGAGCTTTTTTGCCCATAACCCTTTCCATTGTCTGGATAAAATCCATGAGCCCAATAGGTTTACTATTTCCAATATTATATATTTTATACGGAGCAGAACTGAAAGCAGGATCGGGATTTTCAGCATCCCAGGTTTCGGATTTTCCCGGGGGATTCATTAAAGCTAAAATTATACCCTGAACAATATCCCCAACATAGGTAAAATCCCTGGACATTTCTCCATAATTAAAGACTTTTATAGGCTCGCCCTTATCAATAGCCCGGGCGAAAAGCATAGGAGCCATATCAGGCCGTCCCCAGGGTCCATAAACCGTAAAAAACCTTAACCCTGTAACAGGCAGACCAAAAAGATGGCTATAACTATGAGCCATCATTTCATTGCTTTTTTTAGTTGCCGCATAAAGACTGACAGGATGATTTGTTCCATGGTGCTCAGAAAAGGGCTGCTTCTTGTTCAACCCATAGACACTGGAACTGCTGGCATAAACCAAGTGTTCAATAGAATTATGTCTACATAACTCAAGAATATTCAATGTTCCCATCACATTACTATCTATATAACTTCTTGGATGAGTCAGGCTGTACCGAACTCCGGCTTGAGCTGCCAAATGACAGACCCTTTCAATGTTTTCATTATTAAACAGATGATCCATCGAGGATTGATCTTCTAATTGTAGTTGTACAAATCGATAATTCTCAAAGAGAGTTGATTTATAGATTTCACCATATACAATCTTATCGGGGTTAATGATTCCCTGCTCTTGCAATCGTCCATACTTTAGTTTTAATTCATAATAATCGCTTATAGAATCTAACCCGAAAACCTCATGTCCCTGTTTCAAGAGAGCGATGGCAGTATGATGTCCAATAAACCCTGCAGCACCGGTTAATAATATTTTCATGATGTCTCCTAATAAAAAGAACCAAGTCCAAAGAATAATTCTACATTGTTATTCAACCGGGTCGCAATATCTCCCTGCTGATCTTTAAAACTGTTTAAGTCAACCCCAACTGATAATCTTGCAAAAAGACTTCTTATTTTATGGGGATAACACATCCCTTCCAAACCTAGACTATAAATTAAATTATCCTGACCTTCAGGGACGTCATATAGATATCCTATATCCAATGTTGGGCCGCCATACCATTCCCAGATGTCCTCCCAATTCCAGACAGTTAAATATAATGCCGTATTTAATATCAACGCTCCGCCACCGGAAACCCGGTCATCCAAAATACCTCGAAAATATTCTCCCAGTTCACGTTGACCATATAAATCTTGTATCCCATATAGTCTTAACGCAGTTCCCCAGGGATACATATCCCCATAATACTCTCCTGAAGCGTAAACCTTTCCAGACCATCGATTATGGATAGAAAGACTGTTATCCCAAAGATAGGCCATCTCATTGCCCAAATGGAATACGATACCTTCTTTATAGTTGTTGCCATTCCACTGAGTACCACCAAGAAGTAAGCTGTGTTCAAACTCTGTATTTAATCCATCCCTAGATTCACTGATTGGCAATGTTGGATTAGGTAGATAATTTATTTCTGTTCTGAGTTCTCCGGTATATCTGGGTTTATATCCTTGATAAATCTCAAAGGGTAAATCCCAATAACTATTAAGAGCCAAACCTGAGCTTAAGAAAAAACTACTATAATCCGTTTGTAAAGAGAAATTAGAATTGACCGTTTCGCTTGTTTTTAATGTAAATCTATGGTCTGAAATATAAATTGGCCAGTTATAATAACTTGAAAGAATAAATCCATAGATAAAATCATCTCCGACTTTGTCTACATTATAGGTTAATTCGTTTACAAGATTTCCTATGGGTATTTTAGTGGTAAATTCCAAGGTTTCATCTGCTGCGCTATATTCAAAATCCATGGTTAGAGCTTCCATATTTCCAAGGAAATTGTAATTCCTAAGTTTGATACTCAATTGAAGCCCTGTATTGGAATCGTATTGCCCATAGGGAACCATTATCAAATTCCAACTATCCTCTACAACAACAAAAACATCAACTAAATTTCTTTCACCAAAATAACTTCCGGACTGCCATGTAACCCTGGCATTTTCTTCAAAAATACGATTATTATTCAGTTGTAACTGAAGCTTTTCTAAAGCTTCAGTAAGGTCTTCATAACTGGTAAAAATATCACCTTCATCCAGCTCCATCCAATCACGTAAAGCCTCTTCCTTAGTAGCGCCTTCGATGGAGAAGTTGATCTGATGAATCTCCCAGCTTTCTTCCGCGAATAACACAAAGGGTAAAAAAAAGATAAATAATAGTAGTTTTCTCAAGAGTATTTCCTAAATAATTTTTATTGATAGACACTATCGACAAACCAGCCCTGCAATGCACTCATTCTATAATCAAAAGCATTTTGTAATAATCGTTCAGAAATAAGTCCAAAGGTATTTTGAAAATCGAAACAAGTCAAACCATAAAACCAGAGTTTTTCATCATCCCATAAAATTAAAATTTCACTGCGGAGTTTTTCAGGTCGCATAAGTGGAAATGCCCTGTACCTAAGAGTGGTAAGATTGGTAATGGAAAGTCGTACAACACCAGGTTGGATATAATAATCTGCCTGATAATAATTCCCTCCGAATTTAATATCCTTCTGATAAAAAACTATAGTTCTTTCCGTAGGAATACGGGAGAATTCCGGATCTTCTATAACCGATCGGCTTCCTTTTTCATTGGTAATCCAGGCTTCTTCTATGAGAGGCCACATGGATTGATACTTTCCTGAGTAGTAAAGTATTCCTTCCATTGTACTTACAGCACTTATTTTATTATAAATTGTACTGCTCATATTTTCTTCTAACACAGGAAGTTCCATCTCGTATAAAGACTCAACCAACCAATTCCCACCGCTAGCTAACAGCTCATCTTTAATATCCTGCGTATATACATTTTCGGGCATCA
>JAQICO010000188.1 GCA_027858495.1 Spirochaetaceae bacterium | reverse complement strand
GTTAAATCCACGTATTCCCAATTGTTAAAGATAGCGGAATCTTTTAAATAAATTTCTATATAATTATCTGCTAGATTTACTTTCCAAGTTCCGAACCCATTGAAATAACTCTTCCTTTTACTGTAATCCAAGTTCCAGTTTATATCCTGGGCACTAGTCCAATCGTCCGATTTATAGGGTGTGTCAAAGGTGAAAGTGGGATATAAATTCCAAGTAAAAGATGTACTAGCCCAGTTATTCTGTCCAACGGCTCTTGTTCCCCGGGGATCCACAATAAATTCAATATCCTCTTCTGCTTCTTCTTGCTCCAAAGAATCAGGCGGTACAATACTCAAAGGCTGTCCCTCTTCTCTGGTTTGGGTTACATCAATGTTCTTAGGAAAATTCCTGTTCCAAAACTGCCCGCCCATAGACAAAGTGATCCTGGGAGAAATGGAACTGGGATAAAAGAAATACACACCTGGATGATATTGATCTAATCCTTCTAGGGTACCATCGATTGCCTGATTAAAATTTAGCTGTACGGAAAGTTTAGTAATGGATAGTTGATTTATCCAGGGGGTCACTGTGGAAGTATCAAAGCTATGGGAATCTAAGCTGATTTCAGAATCCAAGGAAGAGACCAGAGTATCTTCGGTATCATCGGTTCGAGTACGCTCTTCTAAAAGCCAATTTAACCAGTCAAAATTCTCTGCTCTATTATGAAAATCCCTTCGAAATGCAGCATCACTGAGGTATTCCAATTTTAAATTTAATTTTTTCCACTCTATATCAAATTCGACTTCCCAGCGGAAGGGTAATTCTAAACCGTAGAAATAGGATTCATTGTTTCTAGTCTCCCATTGATCACCCTCATCGTTAAAATAGATATTATTGTCGGCATCAATACTACGGCTGTAGCCGGCACCAAATCGATAATCCAGTTGAAAGTCATCAACTTTGTTACTTCCAACTACACCACCATAATATCCTAAACGGGTATAATAATCCAACATGATCTTTACAAAATCCGTTTCCGTCTCTGTGGTTTGCGTTTTATCCGTTTTAAAGAGATAAAGCCCCTCTCTTTCCAAGTTATATTGATCATCGCTAATCAAACCGGCATTAAAAAAAGAGAGGTCTTCATCCTGCTTACGACCCAACAGATAGGTGGTGGTCTGAATTAAAGCGCCCTCTCTCTCTCTATAACCCATCACGGGATTAAAGATCATTTCATTACCCGGACGGTAATAAAAGGGCATATAAAGTAAAGGGACTCTACCAATATATAAAACGGCGTTGAGCATTCCCCATTCCTGGGGACCTAAAATCCAGATTTTTCTCGCCCGGATCCGATAGGTAGGTTGTTCTGGGTTACCACTGGTGATGGTAGCGCCGGTCATGACTAAAATGTCTTCTCCCTGACTGCGGAATTCATCTCCTTTAAAAAAGAAGGTAATGTTCCCCTCTTCCCTTTCCTCTTCCTTCTCGGATAATCCATGGAATATAATCCCCTTCCATCCCTTGAGCTGAAAGGTTAGAGAATCCCCCAAAAATGTTTCAGCATTACCGTTCTGATTCCGGATATAGCGAACGTTTCCAGATGCTGTAACTCTATCATTTATTCTTGAAAATACAATTTTATCAGCATAAATTTCATGCTGCTGACCGGTTCCTTCATCGACAATTTTTAAAACCACATCGCCGGTAAGGATAATTTCCTGCCCGTCTTTTTCTTCCACGTCTACACTGCGTGAACTGCTGGCAGATTCAATAGTTATCACCAAGGCACTCTCCTGTGTTTCCTCGGGAGCTTCCGAAGTATCCACAGTATTTACAGGTTCAGGAGTTTCAACCGGCTGATTCAAATGATAATGCTGAATCAATTTATTTTTAAGACTCTGTATGGTGCCTTGGTCACTGATTCCTGCTTGTATTGCAAGCTCCTGAAGTTCTTGTAAAGTGGCATTCTCCAATTCTCTGAGCATATATTGTAATTGAAGATCCACAGGCTCTGAGGTTATATCTTCAACCGTTTCAACCTGTATATCCACAGTTTCATTGGGAATATCTTCAACGAGTTCGCTCTGTGTATCCTCTTGGGCATAGACTAGACCGTTGATGAGAAAAAGTATTAATATAGGGAGTATTTTAAAATTCACGAACCTTCCTGCAGAATCTCTTTTAAAAATTTACCGGTGTAAGAATGGGGCACATGAATCAACTCTTCCGGTGTTCCATAACCCACCAGAGTTCCCCCCTTATCCCCCCCTTCAGGGCCCATATCGATAAGATGATCGGCCTGTTTAATAACATCCATATTGTGTTCGATCATACAGATGGTATTTCCCATGTCGACAAGGGCCTGCATCACTTCTAGCAGTTGCTTAACATCCCAAAAATGAAGCCCTGTGGTGGGCTCATCGATGATATAAAATGTTTTACCGGTGCTGCGTTTGGATAACTCCAATGCAAGTTTTACCCGTTGTGCTTCACCTCCCGATAGGGTGAGGGCAGACTGGCCTAACTTGATATAGCCAAGGCCAACCTCCTTTAAAGTGGAAAGCTTTTTCTGTGCAGAAGGAATGACTTTAAAAAAATCCAGGGCTTCCTCAACTGACATTTCCAATATTTCATGAATATTTTTGCCCTTGTATCGAATATCCAAGGTTTCTCTGTTAAATCGCTTTCCCTTACAGATATCACAGGTTACATAGACATCGGGTAAAAAGTGCATCTCTATTTTTTGAGTGCCCCCCCCCTTACAGGCCTCGCAGCGGCCGCCTTTTACATTAAAGGAAAAACGTCCGGGTTTATATCCCCGGGCTTTTGATTCAGGAAGACTGGAAAAAAGATCTCGTACCGGCCCAAAAAGTCCAACGTAGGTCGCAGGATTTGACCGTGGTGTCCTGCCGATGGGGCTTTGATCGATGCAGATAACCTTATCGATATGTTCCACACCCAGCAGTTCCTTATGAGCACCAACGGGGCGATGGCTGCGATTGGTCTGATTAGATAAGCCCGGATATAAGATATCGGTTAAAAGGGTAGATTTCCCCGAGCCGGAGACTCCGGTGATCACCACCATCTTACCCAGCGGGATATCCACATCTACCTCTTTCAGGTTATGTTCCGTGGCTCCCCGCAACTGGATAGCAAGACCATTGCCTTCTCTGCGTTTTTTGGGAATGGGGATTTTATCCTTTCCACTCAAAAATCTTCCTGTGGGACTATTTTTATTTTTCTTAATCTGTTCAAGAGTACCCGAAGCAACTACCTGTCCACCGTGGATCCCTGCACCTGGGCCCATATCCACAATAAAATCTGCTGTAGCAATAGTTTGCTCATCATGTTCTACAATGATCAGAGTATTTCCCAAATCCCTGAGATGTTTCAGGGTATTGAGAAGTCTTTCATTATCCCGTTGATGAAGTCCGATGGTGGGTTCGTCTAGTATATATAAAACACCCATCAACGAGGAACCAATTTGTGTAGCAAGACGGATTCTCTGGGCTTCTCCGCCGGAAAGAGTTCCGGATTCCCGATTTAAATTCAGGTATTCCAGCCCAACACTTTCCATAAAATTTAGTCGATCCTTAACCTCTTTAAGGATCTGTGTGGCAATATGACTTTCCCGTTCATTCAATTGAATATCTCTAAAAAAGATACTGGCATCCTTTATTGAAAGCTCCGATACTTCATGGATATTTTTAGAATCCACCAAAACCGCAAGAGCCTCGGACCTTAGCCGCATTCCATGGCAAGCTTCACATTTTTTACGGCTCATAAAACTTTCAAGCCAATCTTTCACACCATCGGATGTGGATTCTTGGTAACGACGACGAAGTTCCTTTAACATCCCCGGATATTGTTTCTGGAAAGCAAAATGTCCGGTTTTATTTTTATTTTCATATTTAACCTTCAGTTTTTCTTCACTACCATGAAACAGAACGTCCATTACTCCTTGGGGAAGATCCTTCAGGGGAGTATCCAAGGAAAAACTATAATGTTCTGAAAGAGAGTCAAACCAGCTTCTGGTCCAATTGGCATCGGGATTATAAGCTGCCAACCCTCCTTCTAAATAGGACTTATTCCAATCAGGAATAAGAAGGTCTCGGTCAAATTCCAGGGTCATACCTAGACCGCTGCACTGCGGACAGGCCCCCTGGGGGCTATTAAAAGAAAATAGTCTCGGTTCTAATTCAGGGATACTGAATCCGCAGCTGGCACAGGAGTTTTTTTCTGAAAAATAATGTTCTTCATCGCCATCAGCTCCAACCAATATGACTGTGACACGTCCTTGGGCAATTTCCAATGCAGTTTCTACAGATTCGGCTAAGCGTTGTCGGGTTTCGATAGAAGATTTTAACCGGTCCACCACAATATCTAAGGAATGTTTTTTATTTTTATCTAAGGTTGGAGCTTCCTCAATGGTGTAAAGTTCACCATCGATCCTTACTCTTACAAATCCTGACCGGGACGCATCGTCGATTATTTTTTGATGTTCTCCTTTTTTGGCGCGTATAACCGGTGCAAGCACCATAGTTTTACTGCCCTGAGGAAAGGATAAGACTGTATCAATGATCTGATCTATGGATTGCTCCTCAATCACCTCACCACATTTGGGACAGTGAGGAATTCCTATTCGAGCATAGAGTAGTCTTAGATAATCGTAAATTTCCGTAATGGTTCCCACGGTGGATCGGGGATTTCGACTGGTAGTCTTTTGTTCGATGGAGATTGCCGGTGACAATCCCTCCAGATAGTCCACATCGGGTTTATCCATACGACCTAAAAATTGTCGGGCATAGGAAGAAAGGGATTCCACATAACGGCGTTGACCTTCGGCAAATATGGTGTCAAAGGCTAAGGAGGATTTCCCACTGCCACTAAGCCCGGATATAACAATCATTTTATCCCGGGGAAGCTCAATGTCTATATTTTTAAGGTTATGCTCTCTGGCACCCTTGATGATTATTTTATCCATTAAAAAATCCTTAGTTAAAACAGAGGAATCTCTTGACTAAGATCCGGCTGTGATAACTGCATACTGGCTTTTTCACTCCAATTCTGCCCATGGGGCAACCTGACTAAGGTAGTCCATATCTCTCTTGCTCTTTGTTCATAACCTTCGCCATATAGAGAACATCCTAAATAATAAAGGGACATATAAAAGCCCTGTTCATCCAAGTACTGCTGAAGGCCGGGCACCAAAGGGATGAAATGCATTGTATATAACAGACCGCTAAATTCATAGGGTGACAATTGACTTTCTAAGTAATCCAGAGCCCATTGTATATTTTTTTCGGGATTAACAAATTCCTCAGAATGTGGCTGCCTTGAAAATAAAAAACCAGAATCAAGCCGCTGAATATCCATTTCCAATTGAGATAGGACATAGGATGGATCCCAAAGAATTAATTGATCAAGATCCCTTGGAAACTGATAATCTGGGTTAACTTCTAAGATAGCCTGGGCAACCTGGGAAAATTGGCTTAATACAGAATATAGATTAAAAAGAGTGGCGCTTCGATAGTTTTCTTTTTTAAAATAATAAACACCCAACTCTTTCAATGCCCTTTGTGAATACCGAAAGGACCTTCTGTATAGATAAAGTAAATCATCCATGCCCTGTTCTTTTAAAACACGAATGAGATTGTGTTCCTGCTGAATCCATGAAGTATCCCTTCCCATTTCCTGGTTAACCAAGGAAAGAAGCATATTTTCGTATTCATCCCACTGTCTTCGATTGAGATACATGGAAGCCAGTTCATAGGCGATATCGTATTGTTGATCTGAAATATATAAATAGTTTTTTAATTCATAGGCCTTAAGGTATTGCTCTTCCGCAAGCAGGTATTCCCCTTCTTCCTGATAAACCCTTCCCAACCAATATTCCACTTCGGGAAAAACGCTATGCTGATGCTGTGCATAGGAGAAATAATTTAAAGCGGTGGAGTAGTCCCTATGCCTGAAAAAAGTCTTCCCCTTTTCCAGTAAAAGCCAGGGCTCTAAGTTCATATCCTCGGCACGGACCTGTTCTGCATAGAGAGCTGTGAAAGATATTAAAAAAACTGCTATAACTTTTCCAATTCTTCCCAAAATGCCTCCAAAGCCTTATCCATGGGCTCTTTTCGTATGATTTTTCCTTTCTTGAAAATAATAATTCGTTCCCCCGATCCAGTAATACCTAAATCAGCTTGTTTTGCCTCTCCAGGGCCGTTCACTTCACAACCCATTATAGCCAGGCTTATATCTTTATTCAATCTTAATAACTTAGCTTCGATCTCTTCTGTAAATTTATGGGTATCAAAACTAGTACGTCCACATTTTGGACAAGAGATGATTTCAACATGTTTCCTTCGATTTAAATGCAATTGGCTCAATAATTCCCGAGCTGCCTGTATTTCTTTAAAGGGGCTGTCGGAAATGGATATTCTTAAAGTATCTCCAATATTCTCCTTTAATAGTGTCCCAAGAGCTAAGGAGCTTTTTATCAACGAAGGTATCAATGGACCGGCTTCAGTTACCCCTAGATGTAGGGGATAATCATAATCCTTGGCAAATAAACGATTAGCTTCAATGGTTCTATCAACAGAATGAGATTTTAAGGAAACCACAACTCTTTGAAATTTAATCTTTTCCAGAAGCTCCAATTGTTCAAGAACCGACAAAATCATAGCTTCTACTTTATTCTTATGATTTTTTAAAGATTTGGGAAGTGACCCTTCATTGGCTCCAACCCTAAGGGCTATTCCTCTATCCTGAGCCTTACGAATCACTTCTTCCACCTTCCAAGGCGCTCCAATATTACCCGGATTAATTCTTATTTTCACTATGGGAAAATCCATTACCCTCATGGCGAGACGATAATCGAAATGGATATCAGCCACCAAGGGCATAATATTTTTTTCTGCAAGTTTACCCAGAGATTCAGCCGCTTCAATATCGGGAACAGCAAAACGCATTAAATCACAACCCATTTGAAACATGGATTGCAGAGCTTTTTCTTCTTCTTTAAGTTGCGCGCTAAGAGGTTTATCCCACATGGATTGAACGAGTATATCTGCTGAGCCTCCAAAATTATGAGGTCCCAGAGTAAAGGATTTGCTTTTTCTTGTAAAATTCGTTGCTGGAGAAATCATAGAATACATGATACATTTTTTTTTTACTTTTAGAAAGTAAATTGAATTTAAAGATTGAAGAGACTATTATTGTTTTCAATGAAAATATTAATTCTATATGCAAGCCGCAGGGGAACTATCCGTCAAATGGCAGAACTTATTGGTTCATCCTTAAATGATTATCAGGTTGATCTAAAAAAAGCTGGTAACATATCAGTGCAGGAATTAAAAGACTATGGTCTTCTCGTTTTTGGCAGTTCGACCTGGGCTGATGGAGATTTACATGAGGATTTCGATCAACTGGAAAGGGATCTTCGTGATGTAGATTTAAAGGGCATTTACGGCGCAGTATTTGGTTCCGGCAACAGCCGTTTCAGATATTATTGTGAAGCAGTAGATATTTTGGAAACCCGTCTTAAACATTGCAATTGCAAAATGATTATTAAATCCCTTAAAAGTGATGTTATAGTGCCTCTGTCAAAACTCAATACCAAATACTATACCCCCTACCCACGGACGAAGGAATTGGAGGTAGGAGTCCTGATTTACGATAGCCTTCTCATAAATGGTGATTTTGCCTTCATTTCTC
>JAQICO010000179.1 GCA_027858495.1 Spirochaetaceae bacterium | reverse complement strand
TTCCATGTCACCGCACTGGTAATCTGCTTTTTCTGAGCAGCCTCTAACTTAATACCCGTAGCTTTAAGGGCATCATCATAGCCATTCATATCATCATACTGATCAGTGCCAAGAGCCGCCTGCAGCTCCTTCGCCTTAAGTAGTATGGCCTTCTGATCATTCCAGACCTTAGCATTTAAAAGATCCTTAACCTGCTTCTCCTTGAGGGTAGTAAAGTTCTTTTTTAGGTAGAGGCGAATATCCTCGGCAGCAGCGGAAAGATCTCCATAGCTTGTATCATCCCAATGGGAACCATAGTCCTCATAGATCCACTTCATAGGAGCATTCAATGCAGCATTGGCAAAGCGAAGCTCCTCAATTCGCTCATCACTAAACTGCCAGGACTCCCTCAGAGGCCGCTCAATGGTCAATCGACGATAGCCGAATTCATGAAAGTCAAATATTTTGCTGCTGAAGGTTTTACCTGCTTCAACCTTGGGGTTGGCAGACTGGCGGCCGCGGTTACTTTTCACCTCGGCGGCTTTATCAAGCTCTCGGGCATCAATAAGCTCAAAGGCACCAAAGGCCCGGGTGATGGTGGCTATATCCTCTTCACTCATCTCATTACGCTTGGAACCAAGAGACTTTCGCATCTTGCCACAGAGATGTACCCCGTTAATAAGCTGAACCTTTCCCCTTCGTTCATTGGACTTTTTGTTAGAGAGTATCCACACATAGGTGGCGATTCCCGTGTTGTAAAACATATCGGTGGGCAGGGCGACAATGGCCTCAAGTAAATCGGCTTCCAGTACGTAGCGGCGAATTTCAGATTCACCTGAACCGGCACCACCGGTAAATAGGGGCGACCCATTGAGGATTATCCCTATACGGGCCCCACCCTGGGCACTGTCCCGCATCTTGCTGATCAGATGCATCAGGAAGAGCAGCGATCCATCGGAGACCCTGGGCAGTCCCGGTCCGAATCGGCCGTCGAAGCCCTTTAGTTTATGTTCGTCTTTGATATCCCCTTCAATCTTTTTCCAGTCAACACCAAAGGGAGGATTGGAAAGCATATAGTCGAAGTTTGTATTATAGAGCTGATCGCCCGAAAGGGTATTTCCCAGCTTGATGTTGCTCACATCCTGCCCCTTGATCAGCATATCGGCCTTACAGATGGCGAAGCTCTCGGGGTTCAGTTCCTGTCCATAGGCCCGCATCACCGCCTTGGGGTTCAATTCGTTAACATATTCCATACCCGAGGAAAGAAAGCCTCCGGTTCCTGCTGTGGGGTCGTAGATGGTTCGGATAATGCCTTCCTTGGTAAGGGCATCGTCGTCTTCCATAAAGACCAGTGAGGTGGTGAGCCGTACAATATCTCTAGGGGTGAAGTGTTCCCCGGCGGTTTCATTGGAGCCCTCGGCAAACTTGCGGATCAGTTCCTCGAACACCAGGCCCATTTCATAATTTGTAACGGCCTTGGGGTTCAGGTCGGTGGTGCGAACCCTTTGTACAATTTTATAGAGCAGATTGGCGTCGTTGAGCTGACCGATAAACTCGGCGAAGTTGAAGTACTCGAAGATCTCCCGGGCATCCCTGGAGAAGCCCTGGATGTAGGATTCCAGATTGTCCTTGATGCCCGATTCCCCCAGCTTGCCCATATCCATTTTGGAGATATTAAAGAAGGAGAGTCCACCGGTGGACCGGAGTACCAGCTTTTCTAGGGATTCTTCGGGGAGGTTCTGGAGTTTGACCTGGTCATATTGGGTTAGGACGGCTTCTTTACTTTCTTCCAGAACGCATTCCAGTCGGCGTAATAGGGTGAAGGGCAGTATGATGCGGCCGTATTGGCTTTGTTTGAAGTCGCCGCGGAGCAGGTCGGCCAGGGACCAGATGTAGGCGGCCAGGTTGTTGGAATTTTGTGACATGTGGAGATCTCCCTTGGGGTATTATAGCAGGTGTGGAGAGTTGAGGGGGTAGGAATGTTTCCTAATTTTCATGCTCAGTTCCCGTGTTTCCAATGAATAATTCTATTTTAGAACCTTCCCGTTGCATCTGGTGCATAATTAACCAAAATAAACTTGAGTTTTGATAATTGGAAATCGTTGCACTTTTTCTGACCTTTTTGGTTATGAAACGGTTTGTAGTAACAGGCAATTTTACAAATTCTTGTAACTTAACGGCGCTATCGGGTGCAGGCCGAAGGCCTGAAAGCACCCGGGTATGTGACCAGTTGAATATTATCTTCAGCTTGTGTTACGGAAACAGCTCCCAGATCTACAAAATAAATTACATTATTAGGACCCAATGGGTTTTTATCATTGATATATTTTATATCTTACCATTGACGCTTAATTTCACATAATAGATGCTCTTCCTCAGTCGAGTAAAGATAATATACGTTGCCTAATGAAGTTACAGCTATTTGTGACGTATTCGAAAAAGGAAGAGAAAACATATCATATAAATTATTATCTTTATCAAATATAAAAATACGCTTATTCCACCACCAATAGGTATATCCGTTTCCATCAGTTCCATAGTATCCTAAACCACTTAATAAGCCTTGATAATATTCTGAAGGAATGGCACCCTGACTTCCTGAGAAATTGGGTGTAACATATTGCGGACCTGTTAGTACTGATAAACTTAACCCCTGAGGTCTATATTCTACATCTTCATTCCTGTTTAGGCCAAAAAAGACTCTAGAATCATGAACAATCGGCTTCCCATCATTATATAACATAGTATCTGCAGAATCTTCGCCTGGCATTAGTCTTCTAGGATCTGAGTTTTTATTCATAGTTAAGGAGTCATCTTGGGGAGCTGCAATTCGTTCTAGGGAATTAATAGTATTGTTAGGATTAACCAACCTAGCCTGATTTTCCTGTATATTGTTTGTAGGATTATCAATAGAAAGCACTTCACCGTTTCTGAGATATAAATAAACATCATTGTCAAATACCAAATACGAATCAATGTTGTAGGCTTGATCTAATACCGACATATTGCCATATTTTAGTTTTTCCAGATTTACTGTAAAGAGTTGATTCCCATCAAAATCATATTTTTGAATCTGCCCATGTGAAATACATAAAATACCATCATCTTGAATTCTGATTCTTTGTCCGCCAATAATATCTAAGGATCTAACATAATTAAAATCCGGATCAAATATAACCATTCTTTGATTAACAATATCATCAACGTAAAGATTACCCTCTTGATCAAAGGCAAAACCATGTGGGTTTGTATCTGATGTTCCCATAGCATCATTGCAACCTAATTGACCTATCCCATCACCAACAGGAAATACATGTATTATATCTGGAGTAATTTCCCTTGTTCCCCATCCATAACGATCTTCAGAGTTTAATACATTAGCCATCAAATATAAAAAACATAGAATTAAAAATAGTCGATTTTTTATCATCATTATTCTCCCTTATTCCCGTATCAAACGACCGATGGCCCATGTGAAATCAGAATTATGATAAAATGCTACATCCAAATTATCCGATTTTGTGACAGAACCTATAGATGGGGTAAATTGATTAGTATATGAAGCTTGAATAAGCTGAATATTATAGATATCAACATTGCGTCCTTCAGAATTATTAGAAATCCCTCAGTTCCATAGACTCTTTTACTTCCCAATTATTTCAAATCAAAGTCAACTGGACTGATCTACCCCAATACCCTACCATAATCCAGCCTACTTTGCATGGGACAGATGGAAGGTTCATGAGGATCTGGTCCCCATTCCCACCAGTCTTTGAAATAGATCTTAAATTCCAATTGATTAGCATCGTTCTTGGGAATTAGACGATTTTCCTTCTCCAGTTGCTTACAAAAGGCTTTTGCAGCCCCTTTGAGGTTTGCCCGGTACTTTTTGCGGAACCGTCCTCTAGATAGACCTGATAATAATAGATCTTTTTTCCAGATTTCAGAATTCTTTGATAAACATAAAAGGTTTCACGGTATGACATATCTCAATCCTTTAGGCTTTCTGTCATATTTTCTGACACAGCCATTAAAAAATGAGACACAGAGAGGGAGTATAAAAAACAAAAGCCTACGCTGAAAAGATTTAACAATTCTCTGCAAGATAGGCTTGAAGTAGTGGCGAAG
>JAQICO010000433.1 GCA_027858495.1 Spirochaetaceae bacterium | reverse complement strand
CCTCTCGGCATTCTTCGTCCACGCGGCGTCGCTCCGTCAGGCTTTCGCCCATTGCGGAAGATTCTTAGCTGCTGCCTCCCGTAGGAGTCTGGGCCGTGTCTCAGTCCCAGTGTGGCCGGTCACCCTCTCAGGCCGGCTACTGATCGTCGCCTTGGTAGGCTATTACCCTACCAACAAGCTAATCAGACGCAGACTCATCCTTAAGCGACCCAAACGGGCCTTTCCTCCATCTGCCAAAGCAAAAAGAGTGTATTCGGTATTACCCCATGTTTCCATGAGCTATCCCCAACTAAAGGGTAGATCATCTACGCGTTACTCACCCGTTCGCCGCTCTCAATTTAGTGCAAGCACTAAATCTACTCGCTCGACTTGCATGCTTAAAACGCGCCGCCAGCGTTCGTTCTGAGCCAGGATCAAACTCTCCATGATTTATTTTAACAGTCCGAAGACCGTTAATTTCATCATAAAAAATTAAGACCCAAGACAAAACATAACATTCTGACTTGTTCTAATTCAATATTGTACAGTGACCCTATAACGTGTATAGGATCTCCAAACTTCCCTTCTCTTAATCTCTTCTAAAAGAACAATTTACGCTGTCGAAGTTAAGCACATTTCATGCGACCCTTCCGGCGTGCGAGATGTAAACTATCATATAGCTGATTTTGTGTCAACTAGCAGGTGAAAGTTTTGCTAAAAACTTAACAAACTTTCAAGTTCAAATCTACTTTTAAATTGTGGCTAAAACATCGCAATGCTTAAGCCTCGGTGAATATATACGGACAGGAAAAAAGTGTCAATGGGAATTGGGATTTTTAATATTACAATGGAAAAATATTTCAAAAAAGTAACTTTATTGACATGTGAATATTATAATACTATAACTTTTTATAGGTTAAAACATTTAAGATGTGTTATAATTAATGTTATGTCAAAATTAATAGATTCGATACGGATAAATCCACTCTATATGTTGGGTAAGGAAATGGTTGATATGAAGAATATTTCAAATGATCTCCCAGGACCTGAAGTTTCTATAATTACACCCGTATATAATGGATTCCACTATGTAATGTCCGCAGTTAATTCTGTTTTATCACAGAGTTTTAACAATTTTGAATGGATTATTATCAATGATAAATCCTCCGACGATACGGCAGCTCTTTTGGAGACATTACCCCAAAGAGATATGCGTATCAAGGTTATTAACCATAAAGAAAATAAAGGTCCCATACACGCAAGGAATAGCGGTTTCGAGGTTGCCAAAGGCCGATATATAGCATTTTTAGATATAGACGACCTCTGGGATGATAAAAAGCTGGAAAAACAATTGGCCTTTATGAAAGAGAACGATGCGGCATTGAGCTATACTGCTTACCATAAATTCTCCGACAAGAAGATAAGGAATCTTGGGAATACCATAAATATACCGAAGGCCATAGATATAAACGATATAATAAAAACCTGTAGCATTATGGCATCTTCTGCCGTATTTGATAGAAATAAAATCGGCCATATAAAGCAGGATATTACAGTTCCACATAAAGACGACCTGCATTTATGGATTAGAATCCTTGAAAAGACAGGAACAGCCTATGGGCTGAATGAAGATTTAGCCAGTCTTCGAATACATAGAGATTCTGTTACTGGTAAAAAAATGGTGGAAGCACAAAGGCAATGGATTTTCTACAGAAAATTTTTAAAATTTAACTTCTTTAAAACCCTCTATTATTTTTTCCACTATGCCATCTACGGCACTTGGAAGTATTTGCATCGATAAATATTAAATTCCTCCGGATATTTTTACTGTAAATAGGATCAATGCTTCTCTGTTTAATTCATCGGGGTTATGAAGATAATAGGCCCCGTCTCTTACTCCAAAAATGGTTGGCACCGAGAGATTGAGAGACATTTTAGGAAGCAAATTTATCTGAAGGCCAGGAAGCACCACTCCGGAATTCTGATTTATATTATATTGCAGCTGGGTTGAGACTTTGAGTTTGCCCCATTTATAGGAAATATATCCACTGACATTATGCCCCCAGATTAAGGGTACTGTTCTTCCTTTTATGGCTAATTCCGTCTCTTCGCCGCAATAAAAGTATTCTCCGGATAGTTCCATTTTCTTATCAAAGAAATCAACATAGAATCCTGCATTGACTGAAAAATCCAGAGGGTCCAGGGTCAAACCAGTCTCATAATTCAAGGGGGTAATGTCATCGCCTTCAAGATCATAGCTCATAAGCGCCTCATGGTAGAATTCCAAGCGGTCAAGAAGGGTAGTATTGAAGGTGTAAAAACTACGCCAATTTAACTGTTTATGATAAAAGGTCCCACAGGAAAAATCGAAAAGCGGTACCGCAAAATTATAATTAAAACCGTATCCCACTTCATCTGAAGTAGGCGCATCCAGGTTTTCTACAAAAGCATTTCGGGTAAAAAACAACAGCTCCAACCCTCCGGTAGACATAGGCAGGTTAAATTTCATGGAGTAGGAGTCTGCATCTTCACTATAGTCATCGGGCACCCCGTCGCCATTCACATCATCCTGAACTCCATCGAAACCAGGAGTGATATCAGCGCCAGTGTCATCATAGTCATCTTGGTCGGGTAAACGGGCGGACAGGTTGGTAAAGGGATAATAGCGGCTGATTCCCCAGGTTAGATTCTGCCTTCCAAAGCGCATATAGAGCTTATCGTGTACATTGTAGTCCATAAAAAATTCTGTTACTTGTGTATCGAAATTCGGGAAGGACATGCTATATTTCTGAAGAACCCTCAACTCGGGGCTGATACGAAAATCCAGGGTCAAAGCTGATGCCATCTTCAAAAGAGTTAAGTCTTCATATTCCTCAGCTGCATCGGCACCGGGCAAATGAGGAAGATTTTTTCCTCCCCAGCCATAGCCTCCCTGCATGGAGAAATTGGCGGATAATTCAAAGGGATTCTGGGAAACCAGGGAATCAACCGATAAACTATCGTCTTGGTTCTCTGTATCAGTCTGGACATCCTGATTGCTGTTAAAGAGATCATCCAGATCGATTAGATCCTCATTTGTTTCGTTCTCATTTTCACCACTTAAAGAAGAATCATTGTTTTCCTGACCTAATAGATCCTGAAGATTTAAAGTATCATCATCTTGCTGAGGAAAAACATTACATAGGGCCAAAAGATAAATTATCCAAAGAAGAGATTTTTTCATTATCTGCTTACGGTCTCCAGGAATTGTTTTGAAAAGGTACTATCGGGCAGATCGTTAAAATTCACCCGGGAGATGGTTATTTGACTACGTTCCCTACTAAGAGCATCCACCATTAATAACTGTCTTGGTAGGTAGCGTCCCTGAACCTGCTGATAGCTTGGAAAGGCAGTTGTTCTTAATAATTGTCCGGAAAGACTGTAATCTTCGGTTTTTCGAACAAGATAGTTTTCATCTACCCATATTTTCATCTTTGGATAGGTTACATCATTATTATTAGCCTCGAGCGTAAGCAACTGACAGGGATAAACACCCAGCTGCACCTGTTGTCGATTAACCACATCGTAATCCTGCGATAAAGTGGAGCGGGTAAAATCGGAATTACGTGCGTTGGTATTCTGAAATCGATCGGAAGAACTTGTATAATTATACCTGCGGCTTTCCGGGTCGTAAAACCATAGGGTTCCTTCCACTTTCAAGTACCCTTGGCCTTTACTGATATCGGGTTCCAGAACAATAATAACATATTTCTCAAGGCTATCTCTACGAAAAACCGCTGCCACCGTTTTACTTCGCTCACCGCTGGCCTTATCCTCAATAATTGTATATTCCGCTGCAAAATCGTGATCCATATAACTGGCTAAACTATCAACCTGTTGTAGGATTTCCCGATTATCCTGAGAGAAAAGAGAAAACAATATTAAAAAGAAGAATATTCCAATTAATTTATACTTCATATCGACACTCCTAATTGTCACCGCTAAGGGAATGGGGCAAATCCATTACCGAAGCACGCCTTGCAGGAAAGTACACCGCAGGCAGTGTGATTATCAACAATAGCATTATATTCATCAATGAGGAAAAAAACGAGAATTGAGGAATTAATCTTCCCTTTTTCATAAACAATTCAAATCCCGGAATAGTGCTGAAGGGTATGCGGGATAGAATGAATAATACAATTCCCGCAAAAACCGCCCCCAAGAACAGGGATAAAATAAAAAGGAAAAGAGATTCCCAAAGCAACAGGCTGGTGAGATCTTTTTTTTGCATCCCCAGGGCACGCATGGTTCCAATTTCATGAGTTCTATCTTTAATAACCAAGCGGTAAGTAACAGCAATACTCACAAGGATAATCAGTGAAATCATTAAATATAGAAAATAGGCCAGAATATCCATGGATTTCAATAGATCATCCACCTGGGATACATATAGGCTCAACGGAATAAGGAAATAACGGATACCCGACCAGGACTGCCTTTCGATATTATGGGTCAGTTGTTCCTTGGTCTCCATAAAGGGAGCCATAGGGAGAGCTTCTTGCAATATTTGGTATAGCTTAAATAGCTCTTCAACCTCGGGAGGTTTTTTAAAACGAATACCCAGGGAAGAGATATCCTCCGGGCCATAGTTTAGAAGCCCTTGAAATTCCCCTAGATCAATAAAACTTTTATAGCTGCCTAAAAGTCCGGGATCCTTGAAAATGGCCCGAACAATAAAATGCCCCGTATTCGCTTGCCCCTGAAGGGTGTCCACCCGGAGGATTATATCATCACCCAAACGGCACTTCAGCTGTTGAGCGGTTTGCGATGAAATCACTATACTTTGAGGTTCCCTTATATCTTCCAGTGAACCTTCCAGGATGTTTAAATCATTCAGGTTGAAGGCCTCGTCTTCCCAGTTTATTCCTAAAACATTTTTCTGTCCTACCGAGTTACCTGCGAAATAGAGTTTTCCATCTCCGAAATAGTTGATTCTAGGAATTAGCTGGACCATGGGATAATCCCATTGCTCCAGTATTGCTTCTATTCTAGGGATTTGATTCATATGCATACGGTTTCGGTGATCCTGATCGTATCCAATAATAAAAAGCTCACCGCCGTAGTGGTTAAGAGCTGCAGAATAGAGGTTTTTAGTCATACCTTGAGAAAGGGATGTCATAATGGTGATAACCCCAAAGCCCAGGCCCAAAGCAACCAAAAGAAAGGCAAAACGACGGATGTGTTTAACAAAATAAGACCAAGCCAGGGATAATTTATTATATAGATTCATCACTTTCCCCTTCCCTGAGCAACGGCCGGTTCAATCTTCATAGCCTTTACCAGGGGGTACAACGAGGCAAAGGCGCCCAAGATCAATGCCATGATGAGACTCAATATAGCCCATTTAAGCTGGGGAGTAAAATGCAGCTGTTCCATTCCCAGAAGGGAAACCAGCATCTCATTTGTCAATTGAATATTCTGCCGGTTAATCCATAGCAAGGCAAGGGCTCCCATGAGAATTCCACTGATAGAGCCGAAACCTGCCAATATTAAATTTTCCAGTAAAATAAGCCGACGGAGATAGGACTTCTGGGCCCCCATGGCTCTTAGGGTTCCCAATTCGGAGGTACGTTCAAAAAGGGAGATTAAAAGAATATTCACCATGGCGATCCCCCCGGTCAGGGCGACCAGAAGAAAACCCACGTTGTAAAAAAGCTGAAGTAAAAAAACCAATCGGGCAGATAAACCTGCAGCTTCGCGCCATTGAAGAACTTCGACGGGGAATTCCTCGGTTTGTATAAATGCCTCAAGCTGACGTAAGGCTTTGTTATAGGAAGTCTGAGGCTTGAGTTTAATCAGTAAAAAATGCCAGCTTCCACCTTGCCAATTTGAAGAATCTTGATTTTTTGAAACCAGACCTTCTATTTCATTGGGGTCTACGGCCTGCCCGGTATCTTCTGAGGTATCCCCGGTGCCATCAAATAAATCTCCCCCGCCGAAAAGATCATCGGAGAAGAGTTCTTCTTGGTCTGCCGAAGCGTCCACAGCCTCTTGATCCTGCCCCCCGAAAAGGCTACCCCAATCAGAATCCAGCAAAGAACTTTCATCCTCTTGGATTTCCTGGGAGTCACTAACCCCAAGGGTTATGGAATTTAATGCCCTGAGGGTCTGCAAATCGCAGAGCAGCAATTGATCTAACAGAGGATCTCTCTGCTCATATTGAAATATCCCAGCCAGGGGGACTTCTCTGATTTTAAACCCCCGCTCCCCGGCCATGGTGAGCTTCACGGGCATTCCCATGGTAAGTTTTTTCCCGGTCTGCCCTTCTATTTCCTCTCTACGGTATTGGCTTATCATCACCCCTGTTTCATAGGATTCCAGGCTGTGACCTTCCACCATCTCGATACCCGGGAAGAATTGAAAATAGTCGTCGCCTTCCACCCCGAAAATCGGTAGTTTCAGACGCTGGCCTAATAAATCCATTACAGCCGCACCGGTGACCAATCCCGTGGTATCCTTCACAAAGTCCAAGGATTCTACCTGGCTTTGAATTTCATTCTTTTGAGGCAAGGGCGGTAAGGTATAAAAATCATGAATTGTTGGTGTTAGAGATCCAAATAGTCTAACCTCCACTGAAGTCGGCGCCTTTAGAACCAAGTGGCCAGTAAAATTATCGATAAAGCGCCGCTGCATTCCCTGATTGATTTCCCCCATAAAGGAGTTCACCATAAAAAATAATAGGGTAATGACAAAATAAAGAGAAAAAACAACCAGACTGTTGCGTTTGTTACGCAGAAGATTTCTAGTAGCTAATTGGAAAATCATTAAAATCCCTATTACAACAATAAATTAAATACAGGTTCAACTAACTATTTCCTTTATGGTTTTGTATAAAGCACGGGTAAAAAAATAAAAATCCTCTGCCTCCTGAAGAGAGGGCTTGCCACTGGGCAATAAACCCAAATCTGTAGGATATCTTGATTCTATATACAATTCATTCAATTGATCAATAAAGCTTTCATCAATTTTAATATAAATACAATTATTCACCAATTCCATAAGAACAATTAAATTATGGGTTTTGGGGATTCGATAATCAGAATATTCTAAAACAGCCTTAAAAAGCTTCTCAGTAGCTTGTTGACAATGAAAAGCT
>JAQICO010000171.1 GCA_027858495.1 Spirochaetaceae bacterium | reverse complement strand
CTATTATACTTCGTAAAAAAAGATATTTCATTTCCCTGGTACGCATTTTTTCTGTGGGCCCAATAAGTATTGAAGAAAATATTCCCCCATTACGTTCCTGAAAGTTAGAGACTTGTATGATCAGCTCATTTTCCCTTTGAAGTTGATAAAGAGGGATATAACCCCATCGCCCACCGGGCTGCTCATCCTCCAAACTCTTACCAAGGGTACCTACTTGGGCAATTAATTCTTCATTTAGAAAAATTTTATAACAACTTTGAATCCCCTCCAACTGCATGGATATGTCAATGAATTCATCTGGTAGAACGAAGCGGCATCTATAACTTCCGTATCCCCATGCTTCTTGATGATCCTTCCAACCCCCGGGGACCTCTAGGGCTAATGGTATAAGATTCATCTCGCCGGGTGATATAAACTCTCCAGGGAAAAATTCCCATGTGCCATCAAGGTCTTTTATATCTGTGTTTACCAGGCCCCAATCTGAAAAATCGAAATATCCCACGTCCTGAGCCATAAGGAAAAAGAGGTTAACACAAAAAAATATAGCAATGATAAGTTTTTTTAAGGCCACTGAGTCTGATACCATGCTCGTAATCGCTCCCCCTGGGAGATTAGTTCCTTTGAAACTTCAGAGTAGGTTTCCTGATTCATTTGCTGCCCAGCTTCTTCCATTAATCGGGATGCCTTCTGAAGGTCTTTGGCAAATAAATTAGCCGCACCGCCCTTGATTTTATGGCATTCCCTGGTGATCTGTTGGTGGTCTAATTTCTTAACAGCCAGGGAGATCAAGTCCAATTGCCCAGGAAGGGCTTCAATAAAATGCCCCAATACGCCCTTAAAAAATTTTTTATCGTTATCGTATTCAGATAGAGCTTCTTCAATATCCAATGGAGGCAATTCTCCGGTTGGTTCTTTATCCATGTTGAAATGTTTTTTTAACAGATATACCTGCTGATTTAATAGGTGATAAATGTAGTCGGATTCCCGGGAATAATCATCCTTGAAATCCATCATTAAATAAGCCTTGGGATTCTTTTCATCCAGTAAAGGAAGCAGCAACAACCGGGCGATACCTTGACTCTGCATAAAGGAACGTAGAAATGGCCCCAGAGTCAACCGCTGCTTTTTATCAAGTTTAGTATCAAAATCCTTAAGTAAAAACATCCGGTTATGTTCTTTATCCAAAAAATGGATTACCGATTTTGGAATTATAATTCCCTTCAAACTCGGCCGATGTTTTTCTGCACTCAGGGAGCAATAATAGGCGTCTGGATGGGGTAAAAAACAACTGCTGCGGCCCTGCTCCATAACTTCATTAAACAATTCGGTCAATTCTTCCACGGCCTGTTCAATAGTCAGGATTTTACTGCGATCTCGATACAATAATTCATAGAGCCCCCTTTGCAGTTGGGCTTCCTTGGTCCTATGTAATAATTCTTCCCACCGCAAATGGATTCGAAGATATTCATCCTGTACTTGGGTGAAAAATAGATTTACCGATTGATAGACCGGTTTTAAGCAATCTCGATCCTCTAGCATTTCAGAGGATATTAACTGTCCCATATTGTTTTTTTTGATATCCAAACTAAGGATATAATCCTCCAACCGTTCTATTGATTCCGTATTATCCTCTTCTCGGGAGGAATGGATCTTCTCTTTTAACCATCTATTTTGCTCGCGTGGAAAGAGCCGCTCAATGGTTTCGGAAAATCTTCGTTCAACCCTAAAGGATAGACTACTCAGTGTGAGTAACTGATTTACACTTACTGCGGTGTTGTCTTGATTTGTGAGAATTATCAATTTAGCGCAATAATTATCCATGAGGATTTTCTGCCATTGAGGAGAGAGGATTTTCTCAATATCCTCCTGGGGGAAATCTTCTTTTAGGGCCAGAATTAAGGTGAATCCCTTACGTAGAGACGGCAGTGATTCCAGCATATTCGACCAGATATCCCGACGCCGATATTCCTCTTCTCGACTCAACCTCCCCTTGGCTTCCGCATAGAATAAATCATCAGAAAGCAGTTGAAGCGATTCCCTATAAAGAGGATTTTCGATATACCATTCCCTTCCGGGGATACGGTTTTTTTCAGCAAAGGAGAAAGCCCCGGATTCATAGATCATATTCATTCCCCGGATAAAGGCCTCACGATAAGTTCTAATATTTTCAGAAAAACTTGGCCCCAGGGAACGCTTCGCCCAGATCATTTGAAAGATCTTTAAAATAAAAGGAGGGTGTACAGAAAAGAACGCCATGGGCTTTAATTCTTCGGGAGCGTCTTCCTTTTCCTCTTTGATGTATTTATAGGCTCTGAAACTTATTCTAGTGAGCTGTGACAGTTCATGAATTTCAATAAAATTCTGCCCCACAAGGCCGACTTTTTCAACAAACTTTTTTCTCTCTTTATAATAACCTCGCAGAACATCCTCAGAAACAGTGCCTGAGATTTTAAGCATGAGGACTCGACTTCCGATCAATGAAATATCCACCCGGGATCTTTGTGAGAATCTGATCTGTTTGAAATAATTTTTAACGCTCATTATTCCAATCAACTATAGTGGAGATTTCCAGGAAAATCAAACCTTTTTAAGATCTTAGGCAGAGAAGACAGCCAGGGGTTCTGCTTTTCCGTAAAGCCAGCCCTGTAGAAAATCCACCCCGCTTTGCCTAAGGATTTCTTCGATCTCTTTGCTATCCACATACTCAGCAACCACCTTCAGATTCAACTTCTTACTGAATTGAATAATATTATTCACTAAAACCCTGGCTTTAACATTTTTTGGCAGCTGCTGTATCAGCGCTCCGTCAATTTTAACAATGTCTACGGGAATCTCCAAAATGTTACAATAATTGGAATAGCCCGAACCAAAATCATCAATGGCGATCAGGCAACCTAGCTCCTTTGCTTCCAAAAGAAAATTCTTGCAGGATTCTAGGGTAAGTAGTTCTTGCCGCTCCAAGATTTCAATGATCAGTTGGCCCTTACAACGCTTGAGTAACGAAGCATGACTTCTCAGACTCTCTAGGAATTCCGGCCTGCGGATATCATTGAAGGTCAAATTCACCGACACATGGGTGTGCAAAACCTCCATGGCCAACAAAGCCTGCCTTAGGACAAAGCTGGAAAGATGCATATCTAAACCTGTGGATTCTGCCACGGGAAGATACCGAACAGGAGAACTCATAGAGCCATCGGCCTCTCTTACTCTCAATAGGGTTTCATACCAAATCACTTCTTGGGTATGGGAATGTACAATAGGCTGAAAATAGGTTTCCAAGCTGCCTTCATCGAGGTTATCCTTAAGAATAGAATAATGGTTCATGTTCGAAAGGACTAATTCTTTTACCTGAGAATCCTCATGAAAAAGGCATAGAGGCCGATGTTTTTCCAGGGCTTCTTTTACAGCTAAATCCGCCTGACTAAGGAATTCCTGATTTCCCCTATGTACAATGGTTCCTCCAATAATAATATTTAAGGTTAAATGGGTTTCCATCCATTTAACCATCATGTTTTCCACTCGGTTATGCATGGAATATAAAAACTGGCTACCCTGCTGTTCTAGGGGATAATGGGGATCCAGCTTTTTTAATATACCAAATTCATTACCCCTTAATCGGTAGACTTGAAAATCCATGGTTCGTCCCAGTTGCTTTAAGTGAC
This sequence comes from Spirochaetaceae bacterium, assembly GCA_027858495.1. Classification (GTDB taxonomy): domain Bacteria; phylum Spirochaetota; class Spirochaetia; order DSM-2461; family DSM-2461; genus JAQICO01. The sequence goes on along the minus strand of JAQICO010000171.1, from coordinate 1,012 downwards.
CAGCCACATGAACCAACAGGGAGTCTGAAAGTTCATAACCAAAGATCAGTCCCAGTTCTGTGAAATTTTCAATTTTAAGAATGCCAAAGAAATAGGTCTTTTCCACATTTACATGGTTTTTCAGAACCCGCTGACCGGGCAGACTGGTCACACGGTCAAAAAGAATATTTCTAATAAGCATCAACATATTTCGATTGTGAAATTCCCAAATAAGAAGACTGATGATTAACATAAAAAGAAATGCTGCTATCACAGCAAGGTTCGCCAGTATGGGAATGGTATATGTCGCCTGGGGAAACGAATCGTATTGCCCCAGATAATTTAAGATTAAAAAACTGAGGGGAAATATTAAGCTCATAATAATCCCCGTTCTTTTTCCTAACAGTTGTATCCCCAAAATGGGAACTATCATCAGAACAATTAAATAATAGGGATAATTGTTTACATAATAGCCAGTAAGGAATATAAACAAGGCCGTTAACATCACCAGGATTTTATATCCTTTACCCTTAAAATAATGAGAGAAACTCCACATCCCTGCAAAAAGGATGGTCAATAAGACACTACCCAAAATTATGGGTTCTCTACCTAAAAGAGTAGACACTGTCATCAATAATGGAGGGAAAAATATAGATAGAAGCAGAACACTGCGAAGCAGTTTGTTTTGATAGCTGTGCTTCTGATCGTGTATTTGTTGAAACCAATCTTCATTAACATAAAGAGAACTCAGAGGAAAAAGTTGTTTAAGATAGCTGTCCAAGGTTTATTTCCTGTAATTTTAATATTTTGCAATAAATTCAACAATCTGTAGATACGTTATCATGGCTTTTTATAGGGGTCAATCATTTAAATAATGTTCCTAATTTCTGACATCATTCTTTTCTTTTCATCACTATACGGCCCTACAATACAAAGGATTCAATAAATCTTTCTCCCATATCTGCTGCTGAAAAGGATTCAGAGACTCCTTGATATTGAAGTACAACATCCTAGTTTCGTCGAAGAATTTCTC